>CAVIQY010000054.1:0-16285 GCA_963645035.1 bacterium
CTATTATCTAGAAATTTAAGATATCATGTTGCTGGTAAGACAATTGATCAAGGAATTGAAAATACGATTGCAAATGATCCTGATACTTTCTGGTTTAAAAATAATGGGATAACGATAATTTGTGATGATTTTAATGTTGATGGAAAAGAAATTAAATTGAAGAATTTTTCGATTGTAAATGGTGGCAGACAACATATATGATTCATAAAAGCAGAAATGTTTCGGAGAATTATGATTTCTTTTTACCTTGTAAAGTAATAAAAATACAAGGCAATACTGAAGATGAAAAATCTAATTTTAGTTTAGAAATAGCAAAAGCTACTAATTCACAAAAAGCAATAAAAGCAATTGATTTAAAAGCTAATGCACCAGAACAAAATCGTTTTTCTCAAGCAATGAGAGATGTAGGAATATTCTATGAAACTAAACGTGGTGAGAAAGTCCCTAATGATTTTAAGAAACAGTATCTTAATACAGATTTAGCAGAAGTTGGAAAACTTTGCTTATCTGGTATTTTCCAAATGCCTGGGACAAGTAGAAACCATCCTTCTAAATTATATGAATCTCCATTTTACGAAATTATCTTTAATGGTAGTCAAAAACAAATAGCATATATTGTTAGAGAATTACTATATATCGATTTTTATTGGAAGAAAAAATTTAAAAATCAATGTGAAGCAGAAATGAAAGGCGATCTTGAAAAACTTTCTTTTGCGAATAATTCCAGAACAATTTGTATTGCGTTTACGGTTTTAGCAGCAAGATATTATTATGGCAATTTAGATACAGATGATATAAAAAGAATCTATGATTCTAGTGTTGAATCAAATAAAAGTGAATTTATATCAATTTGCAAAAAGATAGATAATTTAAACGGCATTTTTCCTAAAAAGCTATTTGATGATAAAGACAGCTATGATAAAGTGCTACATGATTTATTTATGACAATTATTAATTTCGGATTTATGAGCTTTGGAGTATCTCAAAGTAATGAAGCATCTAATGCTAGTAACTATTTGAAAAAAGACGAAAATTATTATTCTATTTTGAAATTTTCTTGGACATCTTTTATTGAAAAACAAATAAATGATATTTTGTCAAAAGTACAATAAATATGTATGATTGTACTAAAGAAGGTGATATTTTGTCTGAATTAATCATAGATACAAAATACTATAATGCTTTAGATATAGAAGGATTTACTAAGATGATGAATTCTCCTAGCTATTGCTATAAGTTTTATTGGTTAGAAGCGATAGTACAACTAATATCACTAAATAAGGTAGAAGCTACTTATGAAGAAGTTATTAATAAGATGATAACTAATGCTTGGTATTCTGTTCTTGAATATCATATACATCTTAGTGGGATATATGGTGCAGGAATGATTAAAGATAATCTAGAGAATGCAGTAATTAGATTACAGAAACTAAGTAATCTAAGTAGTAATGCTAATAGCGTTGAAATACAAAATGCATTATTAGAATATGCTAATGATCGAGCTTTGTTAGATTATAAAAAGACACTTACACAATATGTTCCTTATCGAGCATTAAGTGGATTTGCTAATAGAGGAAAAGAAAAGATTAGCTTAGATAGTAGTGCTGGCCAAATGATGTCTTACTATAACAAATTAAGTAGTACAGAAATCTTACTTCCTTATACTTTTAATGACGATAAAGGATTAAAGAGAAAGATACTATTTAATGCTAGTTGGATACAAATGATTCAAGATAATACCGTGAATATTCTAGGTTGGATACAACTAGAAAAAGTTAAGTGGCTACAAGCAAATAATCCTGAAGTGCCAGGTCTTGTATATAAATTATCTGCTGAAGATGTTAAACAAAGAAAGCTAGATAATGCAAGAAAGCTATGGGATGCAGTACTAGATATCAAACCTATTGTTGATGTATTTAAAGATGAATATATTGATGAAGATAAATATGATTTAGATCATTTTATTCCTTGGTCATTTGTAATGAATGATGAGTTATGGAATTTAATGCCTATGGATTCTTCATGGAATTCTAAAAAGAGTAATAACTTGCCTAAGTGGGATTTATTCTTTAATAAGTTTGCTAGTAATCAATATACTTTATATGAATTACTATACTTACCAGGAATCCATAAATTATATGAAGCATGTTACAGAGATAACTTACATTCTATATGGGCTAGTTTTGAATTATATCGTGAAGGAAATTCAAAAGAAGAATTTCAAAACATATTAGATAAGAATATGAGACCGGTATATGATTCAGCTAGAAGACAAGGTTATAAGATTTGGAATATCGAGTAGGAGATACGATGAAAACATTTAATAAATTAGTTAGAGATAGAATACCTGAAATCATTGAAAAAGACGGTAGAACTTGTAAGACACATATATTAACAGATGAAGAATATATTGTTGCTTTGGAAGAAAAACTAAATGAAGAAGTAGCGGAATATCAAAAAGATAAAAATCTAGAAGAAATGGCAGATGTACTAGAAGTATTACAAGCTATATGTATTGCTAGAGGATATACTTTAGAAGATTTAGAAAAATTAAGAAGTAAAAAAGCTAATGATAGAGGTGGATTCAGTAAGAAGATATTCTTAGAGTCGACTGATAAATGAAATTGACATATAAAACGGATATTTATGTTTGTGGATGATTAGTTATGGAAAATAAAGAAAAGAATGAAATTATAAGTTATTTGAAGGATACAATCTTACAAAAAGGTGCTTTATATTTACAAGAAAATGCTTTTGAAGTGTACGAAGGTCTTGAAACTGAACAAAGAATTCGTGTTGCAGTACTATCTTGTTTACTAAATGGTATTAGTGAATTCTCTTTAAAAGATAATGTTCAATATGAAGATATGTTTAAGTATATTCAGGCGAATTGTTTACTTAATGAAGAAACAACTACATATATGACAAATATATTTTTAGAAGTATTTTCTAGTGATTCTAAAAAAGAATATGATACAAACAAAGAAAAAGGTTTTGAAGAATTCTGTAATAAAGAACATGAAATATATGTAGAATGTTGGACATGTTGGTATATACAAGCTGTTCATGTGAATTGCAGTTTTAACGCAAATATATGTTTTAAAATAGCAGATAAAGAAAAAGTAAGAAAAGATAATTTGGATTTGATTCAAAAAAATCCATATCTAACATGTGATTATTTCTATGAAAAATATAAAGAAGAAATGACTGAAAAATTAGAAGAAGATTTTAAAGAATATTGTCATAGTGATGATTATTATGAGCCATGTTGTGAAGATTACATATCAAATGGCGAATGCTTAATTGAAAGTTATTGTGCTAAACATGGGCTTGAGCTAGTGTCTTTTGAAGGCGATGGCGAAACTTCGGATTACGAAATGTAAAATGTAACAGATTTTCATATTGCAATTCATTCTGTACTTGATATAATACTCGAGATAAAGGTTTGAGATTTATATCTGAATTCCTTTTTTTGAAAATATGGAGGTGCGCTATGAACATACATTCACTCGTATCAATGCGAGATCTTTCTAAGGACGATATCATTCATATTCTCAATGATGCTTTATTATTTTCTAGTTGTTATCAAGATTGGCAATTACCATCATCGGTATTAGTTGCCAATCTTTTTTTTGAAGCATCAACGAGAACACATTATTCTTTTGAATCGGCTGAGTTGCAGTTAGGTTGTAAGGTTGCGGATATTGCAACGAAAGCTTCTTCAATGACTAAAGGTGAAACATTATATGACACATGTAAAACACTTGAGTCAGTTGGTTATAACGCTGTAGTTATTCGTTCTTCTGATGAATTCTATTGGAATGAATTAGAAGGCTTAAAGATTCCTGTTCTAAATGCAGGTGATGGGGCAAACGAACATCCTACACAATGCTTATTAGATTTACTAACGATTTATAAAGAATTTGGTAAGTTAGAAGGAATCAAGGTTGTGATTTGTGGTGACGTAGCTCACTCAAGAGTTGCCCAAAGTGATAAATATGCATTCGAGTTATTTGGTATGGATGTGAAGTTTGCTGGACCAAAAGAATTCGAAAGAGATGGTTATCCATTTGTAGACTTTGATGAAGCAATCAAAGATGCGGATGTAGTCATGATGCTAAGAATACAAAAAGAACGTGGTGCTGCACTAAGTAATATGAGTGACGACGAATACCTAGAAAAATATGGTATGAATAAGAAACGTTATGCTGCATTAAAAGAAAATGCAATTATCATGCATCCAGCACCAGTAAATCGTGGTGTAGAAATTGATGATGCATTAGTTGAAGCAGATAAGAGTCGTATCTTTGATCAAATGCATAATGGTATGTTAGTAAGAAAAGCAGTCATTAAACGTGCCTTTGGATACGAACCATTTGAGGAAAAGAAATGAGACGCATCATTAAAAATGCGGATGTGCTATATCAAGGAAAACTACAGAAAGTAGATGTTTTATTTGATGAAAATGGCATCTTAGAAATTGGTAATGATATTGATGACTCTGCTGAAGTAATTGATGCTAGTGGGCTAACATTACTACCAGGACTAGTAGATGTACATGTACATTTTAGAGAACCTGGTAACGCGCAGAAAGAAACGATTCATACAGGATCTTTTGCAGCAGCGCATGGTGGTTTTACAACAGTAGTTGCGATGCCTAATGTCATTCCTTCACCAGATTCAAAAGAAGTTATGCAAGATTATCTTGAATTAATCGAGAAAGAATCAGTGATTCATACTTATCCTTATGGAACAATCACTAAAAATGAAGCTGGTAAAGAAATATCTGACTTATCTGGAATGAGAAAGCTAGGCATTAAATGGTTTAGTGATGATGGTGTAGGCATGAATGACCAAAGCATCATGAAAAAAGCACTAGAACAAAGTATAACAGATGACTTTGTTATCGCATGCCATACAGAAGATTTAAGTTATAGACCAAAAGGTGCTTCAGTTCATGCTTCTAAGTATGCTAGTAAAAATGGTTGGATAGGGATACCAGATGAATGCGAAAGTAAACCGTTAGAAGCTGATTTAGAAACTGCAATTCAAACTAAAGGAAAATATCACGCATGTCACATTTCTTCACATAAATCGGTAGAAGCGTTAAGAAATGCGAAGAAACTTGGGGCGAATGTCAGCGCAGAAGTCACGGCACATCATTTATTACTAGAAGATAAAGATGTTAGAGGAACGATGTGGAAGATGAATCCACCACTAAGAAGTCATGAAGACCGCATGAGTCTAATTGAAGCCTTAGAAGAAGGAACATTAGATTTTATCGCAAGTGATCACGCTCCTCATACAGCTAGTGATAAGAATAAACCAATGGCTAGTGCCGCATTTGGAATTGTATCTTTAGAAACAGCTTTACCTCTACTTTATACAGAATTTGTATATCGAAGTAAAAGATGGTCGCTTAATCAATTAGTCGAATGGATGAGTGAAAAACCAGCGAAACGATTTGGATTAGATCGTATCGGTAAGATTGAAGTAGGTTATGCAAGTGATTTTACTTTAGTAGAACTAGGTAAAGAAAGTGTGATTGATATCAATACATTTGAATCAAAGGGTAAGAATACACCATTCTATGGATGGAGTGTGAACTTAACAGTAAAAGAAACAATTGTACAAGCAAAAACAGTATGGAAGGAGAAGAAATAGTGAAACGTTATTTAGTATTAGAAGATGGTAGCTATTATGAAGGTGAAGGATTTGGTTCTGACGAATATAAAGTAGGAGAACTCGTTTTTAATACTTCAATGACGGGCTATCAAGAAATTTTAACGGATAACTCTTATTGTGGTCAGATTGTTATGATGACTTATCCGCTTATTGGTAATTATGGAATTAACCGTGATGATAATGAATCAGTTCTTCCTCATGTTTTTGGATTTGTGATTAAAGATTATTGTGAAGCATCTAGTAACTTCAGAAATGAAGAAACACTAGATGCTTATTTAAAAAGAATCCATGTACCTGGTATCTATGATATTGATACACGTGAAATTACAAAAAAGATTAGAGCGATTGGTACATTAAAAGCTTCTTTCTGTAATACAAAAGAAGAAATTGCAGAATTAGTAGAAGTATTAAAACATACAGATTTCTTACATAATCAAGTAGAAATGGTATCCACAAAGAATATTTATCCAATACCAGGACGTGGAAAAAAGATTGTGGTCATGGACTTTGGCATTAAGTTATCGATTCTTAGAGAACTAGCAAAAAGAGGATGCGAATTAATCGTTGTGCCTTATAACACAAGTGCAAAAGAAATCTTAGATTTCCATCCGGATGCGGTATTTTTAAGTAATGGTCCTGGTGATCCTGCTGATTTAACAGAAGTCATTGAAACGGTAAAAGAATTAATTCCACAAGTAGTGATCTTTGGTATCTGTTTAGGATGTCAATTAATTGCTCTAGCAAGTGGCGCAAAAACATATAAGTTAAAGTTTGGTCATCGTGGTGGGAATCACCCTGTAGTCAATCTAAGTACAGGTAAAGTAGAAATTACATCACAAAACCATGGCTTTGCGGTAGATATTGATTCCTTAAAAGGTACTGATTTAGAGATGAGTTATGAAGCATTAAATGATAAGAGTTGTGAAGGGGTAAGACATACAAAATATCCTGTATTTGCGGTGCAATATCACCCTGAAGCAAATGCTGGCCCTCAAGATTCTAATTATTTATTTGATGAATTTATCGCATTAATCGAGAAGGAGAATAAACATGCCTAGACGTACAGATATTCATAAGATTATGGTCATTGGTTCAGGACCAATTGTCATTGGACAAGCTGCTGAATTTGATTATGCTGGTTCTCAAGCATGTGCTTCTCTAAGAGAAGAAGGATATGAAGTAATCTTAATTAACTCTAATCCTGCAACAATCATGACAGATTCTAGTATCGCAGATAAGGTATATATCGAACCACTAACATTAGAATTTGCGAAAAGAATTATTTTTAAAGAAAGACCTGACGCAATACTAGGTTCATTAGGTGGTCAAACGGGTTTAAATCTAGTTGTAGAACTAGCAAAAGATGGTATATTAGATGACTTTGGCGTAGAAGTATTAGGTACTGATATTGATGCGATTAACCAAGCAGAAGATAGAGAACGCTTTAGAAGTTTAATGCAAGAATTAAAAGAACCAATCCCTGAAAGTGATATTTGTCATACGGTACAAGAAGCGGTGGAATTTGGTAAAAGAGAAGGCTATCCATTAGTTATTCGTCCTGCTTATACATTAGGAGGAACAGGTGGAGGATTTGCACATAATGAAGAAGAATTAAAACTTATCGCTGACTCTGGTTTAAAGATGTCTCCTGTACATCAAATCCTAGTAGAACAATCTATTGCTGGATATAAAGAAATCGAATATGAAGTAATGCGTGATGCGAAAGACAACGCAATTGTTGTTTGTAACATGGAAAACTTCGATCCTGTTGGTATTCATACAGGAGATTCTATCGTTACTGCTCCAGTACAAACTTTAACCGATAGAGAAAATCAAATGCTTAGAAATGCATCACTAAAGATTATTCGTGCCTTGCATATTTGTGGAGGATGCAACGTACAACTTGCTTTAGATCCTAAGAGCTTTAAATACTATGTAATTGAAGTAAATCCTCGTGTATCTCGTTCTAGTGCTTTAGCTAGTAAAGCAACAGGTTATCCTATCGCAAGAATCTCAGCGAAATTAGCTGTAGGACTAGGATTAGATGAAATCATTAATCCTATTACGAAAACATCTTATGCTTGTTTTGAACCGGCATTAGACTATATCGTCACAAAGTTCCCAAGACTTCCATTTGATAAATTTCCTAATGCGGATAGAAAGCTAGGAACACAAATGAAAGCTACTGGTGAAGTCATGTCTATTGGTAGAACATTTGAAGAATCCTTCTTAAAATCTGTTCGTTCCTTAGAAATTAAAGTAGATCATATCGAAAAGAAAGATTTCTATGATTTAAGTAAAGAAGAATTATTCTCTAAGATTGATGGTAGAGATGATGAACGTTTATTTGCTGTAGCTGAATGGTTAAGAAGAGGACTAGACGTAGAAACTGTACATCGCGTAACGAACATTGATAATTGGTATTTAGCTCATATTCAAAAAATCATTGATTTAGAAAAAGAAATGAAGAGTCATGTAGGTGACTTAGAAGTATTAAAGAAACTAAAGAAAAATGGTTTTGCGGATTCTTATATTGCAAGAAATTGGAAGATGAAAGAATTCGATTTATATGAACTAGAAAAAGCAAATGGAATTACACCTGTATATAAGATGGTAGATACATGTGCTGGTGAATTTAAGAGTGAAACACCTTACTTCTATTCAACATATGAACATGAAAATGAATCGATTAAGAGTGATAAGAAGAAAGTCATTGTACTAGGTTCAGGACCTATTCGTATTGGACAAGGTGTAGAATTTGACTATGCTACAGTACATTGTATTGAAACATTACATGCGGAAGGTTATGAAGCAATCATTATAAACAATAACCCTGAAACAGTATCTACAGACTTCTCTATTTCAGATAAGTTATATTTTGAACCTTTAACTACAGAAGACGTTATGCATGTTGTGGACTTAGAAGAACCAATTGGTGTCATTGTACAATTTGGTGGTCAAACAGCGATTAACTTAGCAGATTCTTTAGTAAAACATGGGGTAAAGATATTAGGTACTTCACTAGATGCGATTAATAAAGCAGAAGATCGTCATGAATTTGAAACAATGCTAGAAAAATTAGAGATTCCTCAACCTGAAGGAATGACCGCTACTACTGTAGAAGGTGCCTTAGAAATCGCACATCAAATTTCTTATCCAGTACTAGTTAGACCAAGCTATGTATTAGGTGGTAGAGCGATGGAAATTGTTCAAAATGATGAAGAACTAAAGAAGTACATGAGTACAGCAGTAAAAGAAATCTCTCATGATTCACCTATCTTAGTTGACCGTTATGTACTTGGAAAAGAATGCGAAATTGATGCGATAGCAGATGGTAAAGAAGTATATATTCCTGGTGTCATGGAACATATTGAAAGAGCTGGTATTCACTCTGGTGACTCTATCTCAGTTTATCCAACACAATCTCTATCGAAAGAAGTAAAAGATACAATCATTGATTATGCAATACGTATTGGTAAAGGATTTGGATTTGTTGGTCTATATAACATTCAATTTATCGTCGATAAAAATAATAAAGTATACGTACTAGAAGTAAATCCTCGTAGTAGTAGAACCGTACCATTCTTATCTAAGATTACGGGTATTCCTATGTGTACAGTTGCGACAAAAGCTATCTTAGGTGAATCAATCGCCTCTCAAGGCTATACACCTGGTTATCATACAGAAGATGCGACAAAGGTATATGTAAAAGCTCCAGTATTCTCCTTTGCTAAGTTAAGATCAGTGGATACAGTTTTAGGACCTGAAATGAAATCAACAGGTGAAGCACTAGGATTTGATACAAGCTTAGAAAAAGCATTATATAAAGCATTAGTTGCTAGTGGTGTAAAAATACCAAACTATGGAACAGTACTAATGACTATTGCGGATAAAGATAAACAAGAAGCACTAAAGATTGCGAAACGTTTATATGCAATCGGTTATGGAATTTACGCAACAGCAGGTACAGCAAAATACCTACAAGATAATGGCTTATTTGTCCACGTGGCTGCCAAGATTTCTGAAGATACCACAAAAGAAAATGTCCTTGATATTATCCAAAAAGGAAAGGTATCCTTTGTTATTAACACAATGGAAGATCGTAATAGAGCGACAAGTAATGATGGTTTCTTAATTCGTAGAGTCGCTGCGGAAAATAACATATCTTGTATGACTTCCTTAGATACAGCAGAAGCCATTTGTAAGGTATTAGAATCAAGAAGTTTCTCAATGATTTCAATGAATGAAATGGAGTAAGTATGATCTTAGAAGACGCAAAATTACTAACAAACGAAAAGATAGGAAAAGACGTATATAAGATGGTACTAGAAACTAGTATTGCAAGCTTAGTTCATGCAGGACAATTTGTAGAAGTAAGTGTACCTGGATATTTCTTAAGAAGACCAATCTCAGTATGTGAAGTGAAAGATAGTACAATCACTTTAGTTTACAAAGTAGTAGGGGATGGGACAAAAGTAATGTCTAACTTAAGCGATACAACCGTATCATTACTAGGACCTTGTGGAAAAGGATTTCCTATTGAAAGTAGAGAAGTACTTCTTATTGGTGGAGGTGTTGGAGTGTCACCACTACTAGAAACGGCGAAAGAATATAAAAAGATTAATCAAAAAGTCACTGTAGTAATGGGATTTAATACAAAAGACGATATCATTCTTCAAAAAGAATTTGAAGAAATTGCAGATGAAGTAGTCATTGCGACAATGGATGGAAGTTTTGGTACAAAAGGAACCGTAATTGATGCGATTCATGAAAAGAATATTACGACTAACTTTGTATTAAGTTGTGGTCCATTACCAATGCTTAAAGCTGTAACGAACAAATATACCGATGGATATATCTCATTAGAAGCGAGAATGGCTTGTGGCATTGGGGCTTGCATGGGATGTGTTGTAAAAGATGACCATGATGAAAGTAAGAGAGTATGTAAAGATGGTCCGGTATTTAAGATAGGAAGCGTACAATTATGACAAATTTAGAAGTGAAATTACCTGGCTTAAATCTCAAAAATCCAATTATTCCTGCTAGTGGTTGTTTTGGATATGGTAGAGAATTTAGTGAATTATATGACTTATCTATCCTTGGTGGGATTGCGATTAAATCAGCTACACCATTAGAGAGATTTGGTAATCTTACACCAAGAATTGCCGAAACACCTAGTGGAATGTTAAATGCGATTGGATTACAAAATCATGGTGTGGATTACATCATTGAACATGAATTACCATTCTTATCACAATTTGATACTGAAATTATCGCTAATGTTGCAGGAGCTTCGGAAGAAGATTATGTCACCGTCATTGAAAAAATGAATGATAGTGAAGTTGTAAAAGCATATGAATTAAATATATCTTGTCCAAATGTAAAACATGGTGGTATGGGACTAGGTACAGATCCTGATTTAGCAAGACACATTACAAAGTTATGTAAAGAAGTATCGAAGAAACCGATCTATGTAAAGCTATCCCCAAATGTCACAAACATTGTGTCTATAGCTAAGGCGGCGGAAGATGGGGGCGCCGATGGATTAGTGATGATTAATACGTTACTAGGTATGCGTATAGACTTAAAGACAGGTAAACCAATACTTGCAAATACTACTGGTGGACTAAGTGGACCAGCAATTAAACCAGTAGGGATAAGATGCGTATATCAATGTGCAAAAGAAGTACATATACCAATTATTGGTGTAGGTGGTATTAGTACTAGTGAAGATGTATTAGAATATTTATATGCAGGAGCTAGTGCTGTGGAAATTGGGGCCGCAAACTTTAAAGATCCATTTATTTGTAAAAAGATTATCGAAGAATTACCAGAAACATTAGAAAAATATAGATTGCACTCAATAGAAGAAGCTATAGGAAGGAGCCTAAAATGAGTAAGACAATTATTGCATTAGATTTTTCAAACAAGGAACAAGTATTAGAATTCTTAAAACAATTTGATGAACCAGTTTATGTAAAGATTGGTATGGAACTCACTTATGCATGTGGTTTAGATATCATCAAAGAAGTAAAAGCGATGGGTCATCATATCTTCTTAGATTTAAAACTACATGATATTCCTAATACGGTAAAAGGTGGTATGAAGAATCTAGCTAAGTTAGGTGTAGATATCGTCAATTGTCATTGTGCTGGTGGTATTGAAATGATGAAAGCCGCAAAAGAAGGTGTCTTAGAAGGTACTCCTGTCGGACAAGAACCAGCTAAATTAATTGGTGTAACCGTATTAACAAGTACATCAAAAGAAATCATGAACAATGAATTAGATATTCCTGGTGAAGTGATTGATACCGTTATTCATTATGCGAAAAATGCAAAAGAAGCAGGACTTGATGGTGTTGTATGTTCTGTTCATGAAGCAAAAGCCATTCATGAAGCTTGTGGTAATGACTTCTTAACGGTTACTCCTGGAATTAGACTTGCAGGAAATTCAGCAGATGATCAAAAGAGAGTCGCTACACCTGAATTTGCTAAGGAACAAGGATGTGACATGATTGTTGTAGGTAGAAGTATTACAAAGAGTGCTAATCCTAAAGAAACATATCAAATGATTGAGGAGGCAATGAACTAATGGAAGCTTATAAAAAAGAATTCGTTGAATTTATGCTCGATTGTAATGCCTTAAAGTTTGGTGACTTCACATTAAAATCTGGTAGAAAATCTCCATTCTTTATGAATGCTGGAGCTTATGTTACAGGTAGACAATTACATGATTTAGCAATTTATTATGCTAAAGCGATACATGATCAATTTGGTTTAGATTTTGATGTATTATTTGGACCAGCTTATAAAGGTATTCCTCTTTCTGTTGCGACAGCGATGGCAATCTATGAACTTTATGGTAAAGAAGTAAAGTATTGTTCTAACCGTAAAGAAGTAAAAGACCATGGGGATACAGGTATCTTACTTGGCTATAAATTACAAGATGGCGATAAAGTCATCATGATTGAAGATGTAACAACATCTGGTAAATCTATGGAAGAAACAGTTCCTATTGTTAGAAGTCAAGCAAATGTAGAAATTAAAGGTCTAATGGTATCTTTAAATCGTAATGAAAAAGGAAAATCTAATAAAACAGCTTTAAAAGAAGTAAGTGAATTATATGGATTCCCTACAGCTGCGATTGTATCTATGCCTGAAGTAGTAGAAATCTTACAAGAAGAAAATAAATTAGATGAGGATCTTCTTGCAAGAATTAATGCCTACTATGCAGAATATGGTGCGACAGAATAGTTAGTATATAAATGATAAAAGTTCAGGTTTTGATATTATTCAGAATTTGAACTTTTTTTATTTTTAGCGTTGACTTTAAAAATTATCGCGTAATAATATCTAAGCTAATTTTAAAGGAGGTGAGTGACATGGAACCGAGTTGTAATGGACGAAGGCTAAGAGCAATAAATAGACATACACTAGTTCTATGTCACTTTTAATATTGCCCTTGCCTCTAATTAAAATAAGGAGGTAAGACAAATGTTCAAGAAAGAAAAATTCATGCCTGTTCAACAAAATGAACAGAATAATCGTATTCAATTTGCGGCTACTCATTCTATTACAGAAGTATTAGAAAAATATCATACATCTAGAAATGGACTAGATGAAGAAGCGGTAAATCAAAGTCGTAACGAGTTTGGTAGTAATAAAATAGCTCGTGAAAAGAAAAAGTCTGTGATAAAAAGAGTGGCAGATGCTTTTATTAATCCATTTACGATCATTTTAATTTGTTTAGCGATTGTATCTACGATGACAGATATGGTTTTTCCATATTACTCATTATTTGGTAGTACAAAAGATAGTTTTAATCCTTCAACAGTAATCATCATTTTATCGATGGTCATAATCTCAGGTACACTTCGATTTATCCAAGAATCTAGAAGTGGTAATGCGACGGAAAGACTATTAGCTTTAATTTCTACTACTTGTACTGTTACTAGAAAAGGTCAAGAAAAGATAGAAATTCCTATGGATGATCTAGTTGTAGGAGATATTGTTTACATTTCTTGTGGGGATATGGTTCCTGCAGATGTACGTATCGTAGAAGCAAAAGACTTATTTATTAGTCAATCTAGTTTAACGGGAGAAAGTGAACCAATCGAAAAAACAGCCAATATCTGTACAAATAAAGATAGCCTAACAGATTATACAAATATCGCATTTATGGGCAGTAATGTGATTTCTGGTAGTGCTATAGCAGTGGTAGTTTGTACAGGAAAAGATACGTTACTAGGATCAATGTCATCTGTTTTAGCTAGTGAACCTACAGAAACTAGTTTTACAAAAGGAGTAAATGCGGTTTCTTGGGTATTAATTCGTTTTATGCTTGTCATGGTACCATTAGTATTTTTAATTAATGGATTTACCAAAGGAAATTGGTTAGATGCATTTCTTTTTGCAATTTCTATTGCGGTTGGATTAACACCAGAAATGTTACCAATGATTGTGACTACGTGCTTAGCAAAAGGTGCTGTTAGCATGAGTAAAAAGAAGACTATTGTAAAGAATTTGAATTCTATTCAAAACTTTGGTGCGATGGATATTCTTTGTACAGATAAAACAGGAACTCTCACTGAAGATAGGGTAGTACTTGAATATCATCTTAATGTAAATGGTGAAAATGATACTCGTGTATTACGTCATGCTTATCTAAATAGTTACTTTCAAACAGGATATAAGAATTTGATGGATATTGCGATTATCCAAAAAACTGAACAAGAAGAAGCGACAAATCCAACACTAGTTGATCTTTCGGAGAATTATATCAAGGTAGATGAGATTCCTTTTGACTTTAGTAGACGTAGATTAACTACAGTAGTACAGGATAAAAAGGGTAAGACACAAATGGTCACAAAAGGTGCAGTAGAAGAAATGCTATCTATTTGTACTTATGCGGATATTGATGGAAAAGTTCAACTATTAGATGAAAGTATACGCAAACGCATTTTAAAAACAGTGGAAGGACTAAATGGTAAAGGTTTCCGTGTTCTTGCGATTGCAAAAAAGAATAATCCTTCCCCAACAAGTACATTTGGTGTTCAAGATGAAAAAGACATGGTACTCATTGGTTATTTAGCATTCCTTGATCCTGCTAAAAAATCCGCTGCTGAAGCAATTAAAGCATTAAAAAATCATGGTGTTTCAACAAAAATACTTACTGGGGATAATGAAAAAGTAACTTCAACAATTTGTAAACAAGTTGGTCTAACGGTTACTAATATGTTACTAGGATCAGATTTAGACAAAATGAGTGATGAAGAACTAGCTAAAGCTAGTGAAACAACAGAAGTATTCGCTAAGTTAACACCTAATCAAAAAGCTCGTGTCGTGTCTATTTTACGTAAAAATGGACATACAGTTGGCTATATGGGTGATGGAATTAATGATGCGGCCGCAATGAAAGCAAGTGACATTGGTATTTCTGTTGATACAGCAGTTGATGTAGCGAAAGAATCAGCAGATATTATCTTACTAGAAAAAGATTTGATGGTTTTAGAACAAGGAATTGTTGAAGGCCGTAAAACATATGCGAATATGATTAAGTACATCAAAATGACAGCTTCTTCTAACTTCGGTAATATGTTTTCTGTATTAATCGCATCAGCGTTATTACCATTTTTGCCAATGAAAAGCATACAGCTTATATTGTTGAACATGATTTACGACTTAAGTTGTACAGCGATTCCTTGGGATAATGTGGATGAAGAATTTATTGCAAAGCCTCGTACATGGGATGCATCTAGCGTTGGTAGTTTTATGCTTTGGATTGGCCCTATAAGTTCCATCTTTGATATCGTTACTTTTATATTTATGTATTTTGTGATTTGTCCTATGTTTGTATCAAATGGTGTTTTATTTAGTAATCTAGCTACACATTATAGTGGTGCAACATTAGTAGCAATACAAGCTAAATATATCGGAATGTTTCAAGCAGGTTGGTTTGTAGAATCTATGTGGACACAATCTTTAATTGTTCATATGATTCGTACAGCAAAACTTCCTTTTATCGAAAGTCAAGCGGCAACATCTGTTACATTATTAACTTTGACTGGCAGTATAGTATTAACAATTATTCCTTTTACACCACTAGGAACAGCATTAGGGTTTGTTAGTTTACCTATTCGTTATTTTGCTTATTTAGTACCATGTATCTTGTTGTACATGTTACTAGCAACACTAATGAAAAAAACATATATTCGTCATTTTGGAAAATTATTATAGACAGAAAAAAGAAGTTCAAATTCTCTTAATATTCAGAAAAATTTGAACTTCTTTATTTAAAATTTATCTACTTGGAAGTGTAATTGAAGGAGCTTCATTAGAATTAGTTTCAAGTATTTCATTTACTTGACTAATGGATAGTTTAACAATATCTGAAATATCAGAAATGGATAATCCTTTTGCATTCATGCCTAAAACAACATCTTTTTTATTTTTGTTAATTCCTTGTGCCATACCTTGTTCATACCACATATCTTGGCTATCTCTTAATTCTTGTTCAAACGTCATATATCTGCTCCTTTCTAAACTATTTTGTCTTTGCTTCTTAACAGCGATATCTAAATTTGAGTGAATCATCCTGTTAC
>CAVIQY010000055.1:0-15987 GCA_963645035.1 bacterium
CCTTCTTTTACAAATACTTTTGCACCATATCCTGTTTCTTCAGCTTGTTGGAAAGTTAAGCGGACAGTTCCACCAAATTGATCTTTATTTTTCACTAATAATCTAGCAGCTTCAATTAATCCTGTCGCATGAGCATCGTGGCCACACGCGTGCATTACACCTTCATTTTGGCTTGTATATTCACAAACATGCTCTTCTTTTATTGGTAACGCATCAATATCGGCACGAAGTACAATTGTTTTATTTCCTTCTTTTTCACCTTTAATTTCAGCATATACTCCTGTTTCATCGACTCTTTTTGTTTCTACACCAATTTTATGGAGTTCTTCTTCTATCTTTTTTGCTGTTTCAAATTCTTTTCTTGGTAATTCAGGATGAGAATGAAAATATCTTCTTAATGAAACCATATATTCATAATCTTCTTTTGCTTCTAAATATATTTTTTGTTCTAATTCTGTCATACTCATACTCATTCTCCTACTTCATTTTTTAAATATGAACGATATTGATTATAGTAATTTGTGACTAATTTACTATTAAAAGGATCATGTTCTTCTTCCATCTCATGCAATAATTTTTGCATTTGATTTTCTACAATATCCATTATGTCCTTTGGATAATTCATCTTTTTGGCATGAGAAGCATATTCATTTTCATCTAATATCAAATATGACCAATCCGGATATAATTTTATATCTAAATCATAGTCAATATTTTTAATTGCTTCCCCATCATATAAGCTTGGAGAAGCAAGATTGCAATAATAATAAACACCTGTTTTACGAATCATTGAGATAACGTTATACCATCTATTTGTCCAAAAAAAGCAAACAGCTGGTTCTCTTGTTAACCATTTTCTTCCATCTGCTTCAATTACCCATGTTTTATTTGTTACAACAACATATTCTGTATCCGTAGCTTCTACTACCATACCTTTACACCAAGTTCTATGAAGGGAACCATCATGTTTATAACTTTGGATATAGACTTCACTTCCTACTTCTAGTTTCTCCATCACGATTTCCTCCTCTAACGATATTATTTTACTCTAGCAAAAAAAAAGCGCAATTGCGCTTTTTCTTATCTCATGACTGGCTTTAAACGATTCATGATGATTGGTACTAATATTGCTGATACAAGCATTGTTGGAATCATATACCATGCGTTGTATGTAAAACTACCAAGCCATGGTGTTGCCCAGAATACAGTTCCCGCAATAACATGTAATGCCAAACGGATTAAATTTGTAACAATTATTCCTGTATATACATATTTGTAATTTGGGAATAACGAACACAAACCATATACACCAAATGCAAGTGGATATTCCATCATAAATTGAATAAACACTTGAAATGCTGTAAATCCATCAGAGTTTTGTACCACATATACTTGTCCTGTCATAAATTGTAACAATACAGATAATACCGCTACAACTACACCTTTTTTCCATCCTAGATGGTATGAGGCAATAATAAGTGGAATTACTCCTAGTCCTAAAGTGCCACCTTGTGGCATTTTAAAGAATCCAATTTGATTAGATAACCAATCAAATACCATGAACAATGCTAAATACATTGCCATGTACACTAAATCGCTGATCTTCTTTTTGTCATTCATAAAAAAATACACCTCCAATTTGTGAAGGCGTAAGGAATTAAGAACTCCCTACGCTAGCTCTACCTAGATCAGGTGGTAAGGGTATATCTCAGCACGATGTGCACCCCTGTTCACGTTATCTATTATAGCACTAACAAAAAAACTCAACATATTATTTATTTTTGTTATGATATTTACTAAGGAGATTTTTATGGAAAATAGTATTGTAGTAGAACAAATTAAATATTTATTAGAAGAAGAGGATATGATTGCGGCTCTAGCGAATGTAAGTTCTTGCATCATGATGAACTATCCAAATCTAAATTGGTCTGGTTTTTATTTTACAAAAGAAAAAGATTTAGTTTTAGGTCCATTCCAAGGTAAACCTGCTTGTACACACATTCCTTTTAACAAAGGTGTATGTGGTAAAACATATCGTGAAAAAAGTGTACAACGTGTTGATGATGTATTAGCATTCCAAGATCATATCGCATGTGATAGTGCTAGTAGAAGTGAGCTATGTGTACCTATCATTATTGATGATGAATGTAAAATCATGATTGATTTAGATGCTCCTATTCCTTCAAGATTTACAGAAGTAGAAGAAAAAGAAATGCTAGCAGCAGCCTCTTTAATTCAAGAAGCTTACTACCAGCATCATTGGACGATTTAACGATATAAATCGAAAACGATTGTTTTATCAAAATATCTTGATGTTTCTTCAATTGCATCTGTTACATTGAATAACTTGATGTGGCATGAATTCAGGTCTATTTCTTGAATCATGCCTTTATTTTTCATCTCGTTACCAACTTTAGAGAACACGTTACTATCTAAATCTAAGTCTAGATATTTCTTCCATT
Organism: bacterium; assembly: GCA_963645035.1. Taxonomy (GTDB): domain Bacteria; phylum Bacillota_I; class Bacilli_A; order Erysipelotrichales; family Erysipelotrichaceae; genus Bulleidia. Next base: position 2,463 of record CAVIQY010000055.1, read on the forward strand.
CTCTTTCACCATTTTTATTTAATGTACTTGCACCTTTTACAACAATAGGTCTAGCTTCACTATGATATTCAGCTAGATGCATGCAGCTACATTCATTAAAATCACATCCAATTAAAAGTACCTTAGCTTTTAATTCATATAATCTTGCAGTTGGTGATTCATCTGCTAATGGGAAATGCGTTGATTGTCTATTACACAATAACTTTGCATATTTTCCCCATGCCGCATATGCATAACTAGGATGACTAGAGAAGATTACATCATCTCTTTTTCTAAATTCATCCACAACTTCACTACCTTCAACTAAATCTGATAATACAGGATTACTTGCAGGTATTTCTTCTCTAATTTCTTCCCATAAATCAGAAGAAACACTAGGATTATTCCAATTACTAGGTTCAGAATTGTCTTTAAATTGTAATGGCATCACAACTGTTCCACCATCACCAACTAGTTCTAATAATGCGTCAACTACTGTTCTCGCGCCACCTACTACGTATTCAAAAGAAGACAACTTAGCGTGTACTTCTAATATCATATTAGAAGTAACGCCTAGTTTCATTAATGCATTTTTAATATCTTCTTTTGTAACTACTTGTTGAATCGTTTCTTTATTCGTCATTATAGATTGCAAAGTTCTTTAGCAATTTCTGCACCAACAGCAGCGTTATTATATACTAATTGAATATTTGAATCTAATGATGAACCACCAGTAATTTCAGCAATCTTAGCTAATAGGTAAGGTGTACAATTCTTTCCCTTAACACCTTGTTCATCCATTTCTTTTACAGCTTCATCAATAGCTTTATTGATTACTTCTGGATCCATAGAATATTCTTCTGGAATAGGATTTGTGATTAAGATACCACCATCAAGTTTTAGATCTCTCTTAGCTTTGATAATCTTAGCAGCGTCTACTGTATCTTTAATTGCATAGTCTACTTTTAGACCACTCTTACGTGTATAGAATGCTGGTAATTCTTCTGTTTGGTAACCTAGTACAGGAACACCTTTTGTTTCAAGAACTTCCATAGTTAGAGGAAGATCTAAGATAGCTTTAGCTCCTGCAGAAACAACAGTTACATTTGTTTTTGCAAGTTCTTCAAGGTCAGCAGAAATATCAAATGTTTGTTGTGCTCCACGGTGAACACCACCAATACCACCAGTAACGAATACTTCGATACCAGCTGCAGCAGCTAAAATCATTGTTGTCGCAACAGTTGTAGCACCCCATGCTTTTTCAGCCATAATAACTGGAAGATCACGTCTACTAACTTTTGCAATACCTTTACGTTTACCGAATTCTTCGATTTCTTCTGGTGACATACCTACAACACCAACACCATCGATAATACCGATTGTACAAGGAACAGCACCATGTTCTCTGATAATTCTTTCTACTTCTAATGCTGTTTCTACGTTACGTGGATAAGGCATACCGTGAGAAATGATTGTTGACTCTAAGGCAACAACTGGACGGTTCTCTTTTAATGCTTGTAATGCTTCTTCTTTAACTCTAATGTTCATATTTTTTTCTCCTTTATTTCCATATTTTTTATCGCAAGTTCTATTGCGTTAAAATCTAATTTACGTCTTTCTTCATTACTAGATTCGATTGTGGTAACTGCTGCACTTATTGCAAATCGAGTGCTTTCATAAGGACTATTCTTGAGTAGTCTTTGGGATAAATAAGCCCCTAAGAATGAATCACCACCACCTGTTGCGTTATCTAAATGAATCGTACGATGGGTAAACCAATATTTACCATCTTTTGTTCCAAGTAAAACACCTTTATCTGCCATTGAAATTAAGATTTCTTTTACCCCTTTATCCAAGAAGTAATCTAGGCTCTTACTAGCTGTTTCTTCATCAACAATTTCAATTCCTGTAAATTCTTTAGATTCAAACTTATTTGGTTTAAAAATATCTAAATATGGCAAACTTTTTAATAATCTTTGCGATTTACTAGCACTTACAGGGTCTGCTGCTTTTAAGCATTTTGCATGTGTTGTAATGTAATACAACATGTCTTCATTTAAATTTGCATCTAGAACAAGTAAATCATTTTCATCTAATTCATTTAATACTTTATCGATATCTTCTTCTTTTAATTCATCGAGAATACGCATATCGCTTATTGCCACGTGCATATCACCATCATGATTCATTACTGCTAGATACATTGAACTAGGGAAGCCATCTACAATTTTAGACTTAGTACAATCAAGCCCCATTTTTTCACAATCAAGCTTTAGCTGTTGTCCAAAGGCATCGCTAGCAAAACATGTTACAAATTCAACATTTTGCCCCATACGTAGTAGTGTTTGGCAAATATTTCTACCTACCCCACCATAACGCATTTCAATGAATCCAGGATTAGAATCGTATTCTCTAAGTGGTGCTTTGCTTGTACCGCAAATATCGATATTTGCTCCACCGATCACACAAATTTTGTTCATAGATCACCTTTACTTTATTTTTATTTTTTTGATTTGTTCCTCTAATAAATGAATTGAATTGTCGACATCTTCTTCGTTTATTTTCCCACCATATAATAGGATGAACGCATGTAAGAGTTGGTCTTGGTAAACCGCCCTCTCGTCTAGTGAACTTACACTATAATCTAACCGGTTACATTCGTCAAGCAGATTTCGTAAAATCTCTATTTTTTTGTATAATCGGTCCTCTTTTTCTGCTTCTTTAAACAAATTTTCTAGTATCCAACTACCATTATGCTCTGTTAATGATATTTTGATTAACTGACTAGAAATATCTTTCTCATTTAATTTTGTATCAAATGCTAAAAACTCATCTTTTGTAAATCCTTGTAATAACAAAAATGAATGTTGGAACGGTTTCTTTTCACTCAAATCATCTTCATTTAGTTTTAACGCTTCTTCAAAGCTTAGTCCTAGTGTTTTATCTCCAATGTAAACAAATTCAGTTTCAAACAAATTACATATCTCGCGAACACTTTGTACATCTATACCACTAGCATCATATAACAATATTTTCTTCATATATTTTCTCTATAAATATCATAAATTATCTATTTTTTGTGTACAACTAGAAATGCTTCTTTATTGTAAAAATTTAATGAATTCGATAAAATAAAAGCAATTAGAGGTTTTAAACATGAATATTTATGAATCTAGTGAAGATTATCTTGAATCAATACTAATGTTACAAGAAAAGAATGGAAGTGTTCATTCAATTGATATTGCGGAAGATTTACAATTTAGTAAAGCTAGCGTATCTATTGCAATGAAAAAATTAAGAGAGAATGGTTATATCGCTATGGATCAACATTCTGGACTTATTACATTACTTCCACCAGGAAGAGAAATTGCGGAAAGAATTTATGATCGTCATCAAACATTAACAAAATTCTTTGAGTCAATTGGTGTAGATTCCGAAACAGCACAAAAAGATGCATGTAAAGTAGAACATGACATTAGCGAAGTAACATTTGATAAAATCAAGGAATTAGTAAACAAGAATTAACATGAAGAGATTGCCACAATTAGCAATCTCTTTTTTTACATCATTCTCTTTTGCGGATTATTACCATTTAAATTCGGGCACAATAGAAAATTATATTTTCGCTTTTTCAAGTTTTTCCTTTATCTCTTTTGTCATTACAGCTTTCCCAGTAAACAAAACATATGGACATTCATTTTTAATGATATTCACCACTTCAGATGTCGATAAATTGAGGTTTTTTAATGATGCGACAGTATCACAAAAAAACTCGAACCATATAGATTCGAGCTTTCTTTGCGTTTGTAACAATTGAGCAAACAAATTAACGCTTGCTGTATTGTGGTGCACGACGAGCACCTTTTAAACCGTACTTCTTTCTTTCTTTTTCACGTGCATCACGTGTTAAGAATCCGGCTTTCTTAAGAACAGGTCTGTAATCAGCACTTGCTTCTAGTAAAGCACGAGAGATACCATGACGCATAGCGCCTGCTTGGCCTGCATAACCGCCACCAACAACATTAATCTTGATGTCGAATTGTCCAACTGTTTCTGTTAAAACAAGTGGGCTATTAACGATCATACGAAGAGTTGCTTGTGGAAGATATTCTTCTAATGATTTACCGTTTACAGTGATAATTCCTGTACCTGGAGTCATAAAGACACGTGCTGTTGACTTCTTACGACGTCCAGTTCCGATATATGTAACTGTTGATTTCTTCTTAGCTGGCATTTGTCTTTACTCCTTCCTTAACCCTTAATTTTAAGCTCAACTGGCTTTTGAGCTGTGTGTGGATGTTCAGCACCTTCATATACGAATACATGTCCGCGTTGTACATCACCTAATTTTGTATGAGGTAACATACCTTTGATAGCTTTTTCTACCCATTCAACTGTGTATTGTTCACGCATAACTTTTGTACTACGTGTACGAAGTCCACCTGGATACATAGAATGGCTGAAGTAGAACTTCTTAGCATCTTGATCACCTGTGATCTTGATCTTATCCGCATTTACTACAACTACGTAATCACCGCAGTCTACGTTTGGCGTATAAGTTGGCTTGTGTTTTCCTCTTAATACTGTTGCGACTTCTGAAGCTAGTCTACCTAATGTGCAATCTGTAGCATCAACGATATACCATTGACGAACAACTTCACTAGGCTTAGTCATTGTTGTTTGACGCATTTTATTTATTCCTCCATATGTAGTTTCCGGGGCTACATTTGGCAATAACGCCACGATTTATTGTATCTTTACGTCCCTATATCGTCAATCTTTTTTTACGATTTAACGCCTGTTTTTTTAATTTAATAGTAAATTTGTGACAATTTCTGCAAATTCATCACGTTTTACGTCCATTACGACTTCGCAATGTCTATCTTCAAACTTAAAGTCAGAATATAAATCACATACAGTTTTACCAAATGTAATATCTGATTCTGTTTCTACATATACACCAGCTTTATATAATGTAAATAAATCTGGATAGCATAAATATAGGATTGGACAAACATCATGAAGACATAACTTCTTTTCACCTAATCGTTTTTCATATAATCCTATCGCGATAGAAGTACTATCTTTAAATAGTTTTGCTTGAGGTGTAGTGCCTGCATAAATCTTTTCGATTTGTTCCATTGTTAGACTGGATTTTAGCGTTACATCTAAACCAAACATCTTTACAGGAATACCAGATTTAAATACTGTTTCTGCCGCATGAGGATCTGCATAAATATTAAATTCGGCACTTGGTGTAGCGTTACCGCCTACTACTGCACCACCCATAACGACTAATTCTTTAATATATTGAACAATATCAGGATATTTTGTAATCGCAATCGCAATATCTGTAAATGGTCCAACTGCCGCAACGACTAATTCACCATTAGATTCTTTCGCCGCCTTATATAAAGCATCATAGGCGTGTTCTGTTTCAATTGGTGCTTTAGAATCAGGAATAATCGCTCCTCCTAAACCATTTACACCATGAACATACTCTGCATAATATGGTTTTACCATTAATGGTTGTGTAGCACCAGGATATACTTTAATATCTTCTCTACCGCATAGTGATAATACTGCTCTAGCATTTCTAAATGTTTTTTCTTCACAAACATTACCACTAACTGCAGAAACACCTTTTATATCTAATTGTTCTAGTTTTACTGCACACATTAACATTACAGCATCATCTACACCTGTATCTGTATCAATCCAAAGTGGAATTTTCTTTTCACTCATCGATATGTACCTCCCAACCATCAAACTTATGACAAGCTTCAACAATTAAATCAACAAACTTGTCACGATCTACACCTACTACTGCACGAACATTTGGTTCTTTTCCTGTTAGATTTGTAAAATCACCAACTGTTTCACCTCTACAATATTTACCTCTTGTTTCTACTTCAGCGTAAATTTCTTTAATTTCAAATATTTCAGGATGCGTTTGAACAAGAACAGCACATGGATCATGAAGTGGTGATCCTTCCCATCCTAATTCTTTATGATGTTTAAAGAAGAAATCTAGCCAATCTGCCACCACTCCAGCAACTTGGTTACCCACTGCTCTAACTTTTTCCCGGTCCTTTGGCGTAACAATCGCTTTTTCTGTCACATCAAGGCCACATACTGTTAATGGAATTCCCGCACTAAATTCAATCGCTGCAGCTTCTGGATCTTCAAAAATATTAAATTCTGCAGCAGCTGTCCAGTTTCCATTCCTAAAGCCACCACCCATGATAGAGATATGGCCAATCTTTTCTTTCAATTCAGGATGAGCTAGTAGTAATGCCGCAACATTTGTTTGAGGACCAGTCGCAATAATTGTTACTGGTGTGTCACTTTCTTGTAATACTTTTGCCATTAGTTCTACTGAAGATAATTTTGATTCTTCAAAAACTGGTTCAGGTAGTTTTGGCCCATCTAATCCTGATTCACCATGGAAATTTGGTGCCACAACTAAATCAGACATAATTGGAACAGTTCTTCCTCTAGCTACAGGTACATTTAATCCTAATAATGCACAAATTCTTAAGGCATTATAAGTTACTTTTGCTAAAGTTTGATTTCCTGCAACTGTTGTGATTGCCTTAATATCAAATTCATCTGAAGCAGCAGCTAATACCCACGCTATCGCATCGTCATGTCCTGGATCACCATCCAATATGACAGGAATTTTTTTCTTTTCTTCGCTCATATTTTCTCCTTCTTCTATACAAGAAACCTAGCAAAAACTAGGTTTCTTTAATACTACTAATATTATTATTTCTTTGCTTCTAATTTTTCAATTGCTGCAGAAGAATGTGCTTTCTTTTCTTTATTATTTCTAATAATTGCAAAGACAACTAGACCAATAATTGTAATTGCATATGGAATTGGTGAAACTAAGAATGAATTTACACCAAGTGAAGATACTTTTACAGATAATGCTTGTGCAAAACCAAAGATTAAAGCCGCAAGCATTGATCCTACAGGTTCTCCAGATCCCATAGCTTGAGCTGCTAAAGCGATAAAACCTCTACCAGCAACCATGTTTTGAGACCATCCCATAGCATAATACATAGACATATATGCACCAGATAATCCTGCAAGTACACCACCTAATACGAAGGCAATATATTTAATCTTAATTACACTAACACCAACAGAACTAGCCGCATTTGGATTTTCACCAACAGAACGAATATTTAATCCTAAAGGTGTCTTATATAGTAATACCCATGTTAAATAAACAAGAACAAATGCCACATAAGTTAAAATACAATGTCCTGATAAAATTGTTCCTAAAACTGGGATATCTTTAATAATTGGAATATTCCATACAGGAATTTGTAAGTTACTTGTAATCAAACCATTCGTAGAAGTCATTTGGGTGCCTTCTGTAATACCTGTAATCACTTTAACTAAGAAGATTGTTCCACCATTACCAATCATATTTATCGCGGTTCCGGTCAAGATAATATTTGTTTTCAAGTTAAAGGCAAAAAATCCCATAACAAGTGAAACAATTACACCAGTAATTACTGCTGCTAACAAGCCCATAAACCAATTATTTGCGTAATATGCAAATAATGATCCAAATAATGCTGAAATCATCATTGTTCCTTCAAGACCAATATTAGAAACACCTGCTTTTTCACAAATAACAGCCGCAAGAGTAACAAGTAAAATTGGAGCTGTAATTCTTAGAATTGCAAAGAAGAAATCTGTTGAAAATATTAATTGCAACATACTACTTCACACTCCCTTCTTTTGCATCTGAAACTTGTGCACGCAACTCTTCCTCCGCGCTCTTTACAACTAGCTTTTGACGATACTTTGCTAAGAATTGATCTGCCGCAAAGAATAAGAAGATTACTGCTTGAATAACATTAATTAATTGTGCAGGTACTGCAGAATATGTTGACATTAAGGAACATCCTTTATCTAAGTAAGACATAAAGAACGCTGCTAATGGAACAAATGCAGGGTTATTACCAGATAGAATAGCAACTGTCATACCAGTCCAACCATATCCTGGTAATGCTGTCCAGTTATAAGAAGTATATCTACTTAATTGTTCGATACCTCCACCCATACCAGCTAAGAATCCACCTATTACCTGGGAAATAATGATTACTGCCACAACATTGATACCTGTATATTTAGAGAAATCTTGGTTTATACCAATCATTCTAATGTCATATCCCCAACGCGTACGATACATAAAGAACCATACTATTACTGTAAATAGTAAAGCAATGATAAAGCCCCATGTTAACTTAGATCCGTTATTAATTAATGAAGGAATAATTGCTTGACTTTGGAATTCATAAGTTTGTACTTGTCCTTTTGATGTATCTGCTAAGAAACTATGTAATAAGAACAAAATGATATATTGAATGATGTAGTTTAACATCAAAGAGTTAACCATTTCGCTTACACCCAGTTTTGCTTTAAATACAGCTGGAATTAACATGACAATTGCCGTAACAATTGCACCTGCTAAAATCGCAACTAGTGGAAGAACACCAGCTGGAAGAGGAGCGTAAATTGCGACAAGACCTGCAACGAAGGCACCTAACATAATGCCACCTTCGCCACCCATGTTAAATTGATTTGCTGAGAACATTACACATGTTGCTAAACCAGTGAAGATAATTGGAACCATACTAGCTAATACATCTGTAAAGTTCTTTGTACTAAATTGTCCATTTGCTTTAAAGAAAGGACGAATTAACATTGTTTCTATTGCGGTAAATGATGCCGATAATTTTTCCGCAAAATTATTACCGGTTGAACTAGCAAAAATTAATATAAATGCTACAAGAAGTGCGATACCAATCGCTAAAGCACCACGTACAATGCTAAAGCGTACACTTCTCGATTTGTTCATGACTGCGCCTTTTACTTTACTCATGACATACCCTCTTAATTTCTTCTTCAGATTGTTGTTTCAAGCCAAGCATATAGGTACCCATCTCTTCATCTGATAATTTAGATGTATCTTCAAAATAGGCCACAATCTTACCACCACACATAATAATTAGACTATCTGATAATTCCATAACTTCATTTAAGTCTGCAGATACTAGTAATACACCAATTCCAGAACGACTTAGTTCTACTAGCTTCTTACGAATAAATTCTGTCGCACCTACGTCAATACCTCTTGTAGGTTGATCTGCAATAATGAGTTTTGGATTATTGGAGAATTCTCTGGCTACAACAACTTTTTGAATGTTACCACCAGATAAGCTACCAATCTTTTGACTTCTTGATTTACATAAAACTGTATATTGTTTGATTAATTCATCCGTATCTTCATGCATTGTTTTTAAATCAAATAATACGCCTTTGTTATATCTCTTATCGCCAATACGATCAGATAGCATATTTTCTTCAATTGAAGCATCGCTTGCAATTCCATAAATCATACGATCTTCTGGAACAAGAGAAATCTTCTTTTCTCTTAATTGTTTTTGGTTTAGACCAATAATGTTATCTCCATCAACTTGTATTGTTCCTTTATTTGGCGTATTAAAACCAAATAACATATCTACAAGTTCTTTTTGACCATTACCTTCTACACCAGCTACACCAACAATTTCTCCAGCACGAACAGAGAATGATACTTTATCTAGCATCTTCTTGCCCCATTCATTGACATATTCTAAGTCTCTAACTCTTAATACTTCATTAGTTGGTGCCGCTTTATCTTTTTGTACTTCTAAGACAACATCTCTACCTACCATTAATCTAGAAATTGTTTCTGGATTTTCATCCTTTGTATTATATACACCCATAGAGTGACCACCACGTAAGATTGTCATTCTATCTGTAATTTCTACAATTTCATTTAACTTATGTGAAATAAAGATAATTGTATAACCTTGATTCTTTAAATTCTTTAATTCTTTAAATAATTCTGACGTTTCTTGAGCAGTTAATACAGCTGTAGGTTCATCTAAGATTAAGATTTTTGCACCACGTACTAATGCTTTTAAAATTTCTACTTTTTGTTTCATTCCTACAGGAATATCTACGACACGTGCTCTTGGATCAACTTCAAGATTAAACTTTTTAGAATATTCTTCTGTTATTTCTACTGCTTTCTTAAAGTCAATAAACATTCCTTTTTTAGGAACCATGCCTAGTACCATATTTTCAGCAACTGTTAAACTAGGTACTAACATAAAGTGTTGGTGAACCATTCCTATTCCTTTAGAAATAGCTACAGTAGGTGATGTTAAGTTTTCTTTTACACCATTAATATAGATTTCACCACTAGTAGGTTGTTCTAAGCCGAATAACATTTTCATTAATGTTGATTTACCAGCACCATTTTCACCCATTAAAGCGTGTATTTCGCCTTTGTAAACTTCAAAATTTACTTCTTTATTTGCAACTGCACCATTCGAATATACTTTCGTAATATTCTTCATTTGCACAGCATATTCTCTTTCCATTCAAATTGCCTCCACTCTATAGAATAAGCAAGGGAGATGCTTATCCCCCTCACTTTTCATTCAATTCATTTTTAACAATTAATGATTAAGGACGAACTTCATCACGCTTAGCTGCTACAGCGCTATTACCTTCATCAGTTAATGCACTTGGAACTTCTACTGATCCATCTAATACAGCATCAATAGCTTCTTGTACTTTAGCTTGTGTTTCTTCAGAAGCATACTTAGCAAAGTTCTTATCTTGAACGATACCAACGCCACCTTCAGCTAAACCAAGTTTAATTTCAGTACCCCAATATTCATTACCAGCATCTAGTTCATCAAAGAACCATACTAATGAATTACCAATATTCTTTAATCCAGATGTTAATGTGATTGCGGCTAAGTCACTAGAGAATGTAGCTTCTTGGTCTGAGTCTACACCAATGAACCATTCATTTTGTTCTAGACACGCTTCAGCTGCACCATTACCTGCGTTACCAGCAACACCCCAGATAATATCGCACTTGTTATCTTGAATCATAGATAAGCCATATTCTTTAGCTAATGTTGTATCTACATAGCCACCAACATAACGTGTATCAATCTTAATATCAGGATCTACATTTGTTGCACCAACGATATATCCATATAAGAAGTCGTTGATAACTGGGCTATCAATACCACCAACAAATCCAATAACTTTATCTTCGTTAATACCACTAACACTTGTATCTGTTGTCATAAGAGCTGCATATGTACCTACTACATAACCTAATTCGTTTTGTTTATATGTAATATTTACAACGTTATCATTTTCACCTACATATGTATTGTCATCGAAAATCAAATACTTTTGATCTGGATATTGTGTAGCTACTTCTTTTAGATAATCTGGCATTTGATATGTACCACAAATAATTAGGTCATATTCTTCAGATTCACTTACTTCATAAAGTGTAGATAACCATTTAGGTTTGTCAGCGTCTGTACCACCAAGTTCAAGTGTGTTCAATGTGATACGTCCTTCGCTCTCTAAAGTTTTTAAACCTTCTTGAGCAGAATCAAAGAATGATTTGTCTCCTAAGTTACCATTTACAACATACGCTACATTGTAAACTTTCTTTGTGTCAGATGAGCCTTCATCTCCACTTGTGGAGGCACTGCCCCCATCATTTGTGCTTGTGCCGCCACCGCATCCTGCGAGCATAGCAACACTAAGCAATGCTACTAAAATTTTTTTCATTATATTACCTTTCCTCCTGAAGCCACTTAGTACATGTAAGCGGTTTCTTATACTAGTATATTAGTCCCCTATATCAAACATGTCAACCCACATTTTTGACATAAATGTATCTAATTGACTAATCCCATTTTTACAATTATTCTTTGTTTAAGAGAGGTAAAAAATACACATATGAGTAATTATAATTTTCCGAAAATTGATCTTCATTTACACTTAGATGGCGCATTTCGCTTTTCTACAATTTGGGAATTAGCTAAAAAACAAAACGTAAAAATGCCTAAAGATACGTTAGAAGAATATATCGCATATATTCGTTATTCTGCTAATTGTGGTAGTGTAAATCAATATCTAAGAATGTTTGATGATCCACAAAAAGTTATGCAAGATTTCGATAGTTTAAGTCGCATTACATATGAGTTAATTGAAGACTTATATCATCAAGGATTAGGTTATGCTGAAATCCGTTTTGCCCCACAATTCCATATCCAAAAAGGAATGAGTCAATTTGATGCAACAGAAGCTGTATTAGATGGTAGAAAAAAAGCTCTAGAAAAGTATCCTACAATGAAAGCCAATATCATTGTATGTATGATGAGTTTAGGTCCTACATCCGTAAACGAAAAAGAAAACTTTGAAACAATTGAAGTTGCGAAAAAATATCGTAATGATGGTGTTGTAGGAATTGATTTAGCTGGTGCTGAAGGAATTGTTCCACTCAGTGATTTTGGTAAGTTCTTTGCAAAAGCGAAAGAAGAAAATTTAAATATGACTTGTCACGCAGGTGATAGCCAAGGTCCTGACACCGTAAGAGATGCGATTAATTTTGGTGTAACGCGTATTGGTCATGGCCATCATATCTATGAAGATAAAGCATTATGTGAGATTGCTAAAGAAAAACAAATTGCTTTAGAAATATGTCCTACAAGTAATATTCAATGTTTAACTGAACCTAGTTTTAGTAAGCATCCTGCAAAAGCGTTATATGATTTGGGTATACCTGTCACAATTAACACGGATAATATGACTTTAGCAGGCACAACACTAGATGAAGAATATGACCATTGTATTAACGAAATGGGATTTACAAGAAAAGACATTATCCAAATGAATATCAATTCAATTAATGCTTCATTTGCAGATAAAGACACAAAAGATTTAATTAGAACTAAGCTTCTTGAAGCTTTAAAAGGAGAAGAAGAATGAAACAAGCACATATACAATTAGACGAATCCGTTAATGCAAAATATGCAATTTTACCTGGTGATCCAGCAAGACTTGACCACATCAAACAATATTTAGACGATGTTGAAGAATTAGCTTATAACCGTGAATTTAGATCACTAAGTGGCTTTTATAAAGGAATGAAAGTCATTGCAATATCTACAGGAATTGGTGGTTCTAGTGCTTCTATTGCTATAGAAGAATTACATAATATTGGTGTAACTACAATGATTCGTATCGGATCTTGTGGTGCCTTACAAAAAGGAATTAAACTTGGAGATTTGGTGTTTGCTGAAGGTGCAATTAGAGATGATGGTACTAGTAAAGCTTATGTAGACGTAACTTATCCTGCTACTCCTAATGCAAGATTATTAACCTATTGTGAAGATTATGCAAAAGAAATGGATTGGAACTATCATACAGGAATTGTTCATAGTCACGAAAGTTTCTATATTGATGAAAATGATGTAATCGAATCAGGATGGTCTAAAAAAGGTGTATTAGGATCAGATATGGAAACAGCAGCTCTATTTACTGTTGGTCGTTTACGTCATATTAAAACTGCTTCTATATTAAATAATGTCGTTGTATATGGTGAAGATACAGCTGATTCTATTGGCGATTATGCAGATGGTGCTTCTTTAAC
>CAVIQY010000056.1:0-15797 GCA_963645035.1 bacterium
ATGAAGATCAATGCCAAAGAAATGAAGAGATTATCTGCGATTAAAAATTCATTTTATGATGACTTAAAGATTGAGTTCTTGTATCATTCAAATCATTTGGAAGGTAGTACATTCACGAAAGAAAATTTAGAAAAACTATTAAATGAAAAGATTGTACAAGGTGAACATTATCTAGACGATGTATTAGAAACGAGAAATTCGCTAGTTGTATTCGATAAAGTAATCGAAGATTCTGATCAAGAATTAGATAAATTCATGTTATTTGATTGGCATAGAGAACTTAAAAAAGGATCGGTAGACGAAGAAATTCGTAATACCGGTTGTTGGAAGAAATATGAAAATCGTCTAAGAAATGTGGACTTAAAACTTGCATATCCTCAAGAAGTAGATAGTTTGATGTACAACTTACTTATGGATTACAAAGAAAAAACAAATATTACGATTGAAGATATAGCAAAATTTCATTATCGCTTTGAACAGATTCATCCATTTCAAGATGGTAATGGTAGAATCGGTAGATTTGTTATTTTAAAACAATGTATCGAAAAGGATATTGATCTTGTGTCTATCGATGATGCATATCTAAAAGAATATAAAGAAGCTTTGTATCATGCTCAAAAAGAGGATGATGTAACGGAACTAGTAGATGTATTTTGCAAGTGTCAAAAGCGACTAGAAGAAAAGATGGCATTTTATCAAGATACGTTAGAACTTGTTAAGAAAGAAATACGAGAAGAGAATCTCTAAAATTTGATTTTATCAGCTTTGTAGTAGATACTATTGATAAGCATAGTGGGAGGACAAATGATTTATCTATATAACTTTGGATTAGAAACAATCTTTATTTATGCTCTTGCGGCAATACTACCTGCTATATTATTGATTACTTATATTTATCGACATGATAAGGTAGAAAAAGAACCGATAGGACTATTAGTAAAGTTATTTTTCTGTGGTGTATTTTGTGCCATACCTGCAATCATATTAGAGACGATTGCGGATGAAGTGATTATCCCAGAAATGATGATACAAACACAATTTGAGTTTGGTGTAATTACTGCATTAGCAGTAGGAATTATTGAAGAAGGTTGTAAGTTTTTCTTCTTATATCGTAAGACATGGAGAAACTACAATTTTAATTATACCTTTGATGGAATTGTTTATGCAGTAACGATTTCTTTAGGTTTTGCGGCAATAGAGAATGTCATCTATGTATTTAGTTATGGTTTATCTTTAGCTGTAACTAGAGCTTTAACATCAATTCCAGGACATATGTGTTTTGCGGTATTTATGGGATATTTCTATAGTCTAGCGAAGAAATATGCTTATCGTCGTGGTAGTCATTATTTACTTTTAAGTTATTTATCCGCAGTAACTTTACATACAATTTATGATGCGATATTACTAGTAGATAGTGAAGCATCTAGTATTATCTTTATGGCATTTATTATTGTGATGTATTTTGTTGTATATAAGAAAATTAAACAAGCATCGCGAAATGATGCACGTATATATTAAGCAGTAGATTACTGCTTTTTTATCTATATGGAGGATTTATGGAATTTGTAGTAGGAAATTGTATTCAAGGATTTGAAATTCAAAAAGTAGAACGAGTAGAGGATTGTGAAGCAAATTTAATCACAATGAGACATATTCAAACTGGTGCGAGGCTACTTTATTTAGATAGAAAAGAAGAAAATAAGACATTCGCTATCGCTTTTAAGACAATACCAGAAAATGATACTGGTGTATTCCATATACTTGAACATACAGTATTAAATGGATCAAGAAAGTATCCTGTAAAAGAACCATTTGTAGAGTTATTAAAAAGTAGCTTACAAACATTCTTAAATGCGATGACTTATTCGGATAAGACAGTATTCCCTGTATCTAGTCGTAATGAAAAAGATTTTATGAATCTTATGGATGTTTATCTAGATGCAGTATTTCATCCAGCTATCTATACAAATCCAAATATCTTCTATCAAGAAGGTTGGCATTATGAGATAAGTGATGTAAATGATACACCTACTTATAAGGGAGTTGTCTATAGTGAAATGCAAGGGGCATTTTCTTCACTAGATGAAGTCATTATCAATGAAGCAAATGCTGGATTATTTAAAGGTAGTCCTTATCAATATGAATCTGGTGGTGATCCAAAAAAGATAGTTACATTAAGCTATGAAGATTTTATTAAAACACACCAAAGATTCTATCATCCATCAAATGCATATATTTATTTAGATGGAGATATGGATATTGAAAAAGTATTAGGAAAAATTAATGCTGAGTACTTATCTGAATATACATGGCGTGAAGAAACGTTTACGATTCCTTATCAAGAAGTATTACCAGCAACTAGACGCATTAGAAAATACGAAATAGATGAAAATGATGATGCAAATAATCGTACCGTCATTGCCTATGGAAAGATTGTTTGTGATTACACCGATGTTGAAAAACTCATTGCTTGTAGTGCGATTCAAGATTTACTTGTTGGATCAAATAAATCTGTTTTATCTAAAGCATTAATTGATAAAGGATTATGTGAAGATGTAGAACTTGCGATGATTGATGGTACATTACAACCATATCAATTATTAGTCATTCGTAATACAAACTTAGATAAAGAAGATGAAATTAAACAAGTCATTCATGATGAAATATGTAAGTTAATTGAAACAGGAGTAGACGAAGAAAAGATTGAAGCGAGTCTAAACCAAATGGAATTTGCATATCATGAGCCTAGTGAACCAAGTGGTGTAATTTATGCGGATAATGCCTTAAAAGCTTGGTTATATGATGGTGATCCACTACTCTATTTAAATCGTTCTAATGCTTATGCAAGTTTAAGAAATAAGATTCATACAAGTTACTTTGTGGATGTCATTCGTGATTTCTTCTTAGATGAAGAACATCTAACAACATTTATCTTTGAACCTTCTAAGACTCTAGCAAAAGAAAGAAGTGAAGAAGTAAAGAAAGAACTAGAAGAAAGAAAAGCTAGCTTTAAAGATGTACAAGAATATGTAGATTTATGCAATAACTTACATGCTTGGCAAGAAATAAAAGACACAAAAGAAACATTAGCTTGTTTACCAAAGTTAACGCTAGAAGATATTGATAGAGATACAGAACACTTAGATCCTGAAGTCATTAAGATTCATGATGTACCTGTACTAGTACACCAAATCGAAAGAAGTGGTGTGATTTATATGAACTTATATTTCTCTATTGCTGGGGTAAAACTAGAAGATTTAACAGATGTACAATTCTTTGTCAGAATGCTAGGTGACTTACCTACAGAAAAATATGATATTGAAGAATTACATAAGAGAATTAGAAGAGATATTGGTTCTTTATCTATCTCTACTACAATTGCAGGAAAACTTGTGGATTTAACGGCTACAGAACCTTATATTCAAGTGTCGATTAATGTCTTAAAACATAAGGTTAAAGAAGCTCAAGAATTAGTATTAGAAATCTTACAACATACTAAATTTGAAGCGAAAGATATTAAGCCATATTTAGCTCAAGGTGTAGATAGTGGTAGACAATTATTACTATCTTCAGGACACGTTGTAGGACAACTCATTAACTTATCTACAATTAGTGCAGCATCTCATGCAACAGAAAAAATGATTGGCTTTAGTGCGATGAAGTGGCTAGCAAACTTAAATGATCATTTTGATGAAGAAATCGATAAGTGGATAGAAAAAGCATATGTATATCGTGAAGTATTCTTTACTTCTTCTAGAATGACAGCGAGTGTTTCTAGTAAAGAGTATGTACCTTTTATTGAAGACTATATCAATGTATTACCTACTTCACCATTTGAAAGATGTATTGTGCATTATCCATTAAGAGAAAAGAAGAATAGAGGAATTGCGATACCTTCAGAAGTATCTTATGTTTCTGTGTCTAGTTTTGTGACAAAACAAAAGGAATATGGTTCTCTTGCAGTATTAGCACATATATTAACTTTTGAATATTTATGGAATGAAGTAAGAGTAAAGAAAGGTGCTTATGGAACAGGCTGCAGTATTGGTGAATCTGGAATGCTTGCGGCATATTCGTACCGTGATCCTAGTCCTAAAACAACAATAGAGACAATACGAAACACATATAAGTTTATTGATAACCTTGTTCAAGATGGAGAAGATTTAACATCTTATATCATTGGTTCTTTATCAACATATGATCCTCTTGTTACACCAAGTTCAAGAATGAGAAGTGTGGATAAGTTGTATTTTAGTGGTGTGACAGATGCACATAGACAAAAAAGTTTGGATTCGCGTTTAGCCACAACGACAGAAAACTTCAAAAATCTAGTTGATGTATTTGAAAATGTATTAAAAGACGCGTCTTATGTCATTGTAGGACCTAAAGAAACGTTATTAGCTTGTGATATTCCTGAAGAAAATATAGAAAAACTATGATTTTTCTTCATAACAGATAAAATTTTGTATAATATTGAAGACGGAGGCGTAATTAAGTGAAAAACGCAGTTATACTTGGAGCAGGTAAAGGAACACGAATGCATTCTGATTTACCAAAGGTATTACATGAAGTTTGTGGTGTACCAATGGTTAGTCTCATCATTAAGAATTTAAAAGACGCAAATGTAGACAATATCGTTACAGTAGTAGGATATGGTCATGAGCTAGTAGAAGAAAAACTAAAAGGGCAATGTGAATTTGCTTTACAAGAACCTCAACTAGGAACAGGACATGCGGTCAAACAAGCTACTACAGCCTTAAAAGGTAAAGGTGGTAAAACGGTTGTCGTAAATGGTGATGCACCATGTATTCAAACAGAAACTTTTGAAGAACTATTTCATACAGATGCGGACATGGCTGTATTAACAGTAACTCTAAAAGATGCGAAGTCTTATGGAAGAGTGATTCGTAATGCAAATAATGAAGTAGAAAAGATTGTTGAAGCGAAAGATTGTACAAGTGAAGAAAAAGAAGTAAAAGAAATCAATACAGGCATTTATATGTTTGATAATGAACTCTTATTTACTTATTTAGATGAATTGAAAGATAATAATGCCCAACATGAATATTACATTACTGATTTAGTAGAAATCTTTAAGAATCATGGTAAGAAAGTCGTTGCAGTAGTCACAAGTAGTGAAGAAGAAGTACAGGGTGTAAATGATAACGTTGAACTAGCTCATGCGAATAAATACATGAGACAAGTGATCAATGAGAAATGGATGAGACAAGGTGTTACTTTAGTTGATCCAGAACGTACTTATATTGGACCAGATGTAACATTTGGCCATGACGTAACGATTTATCCTAATACATATTTCTATGGGAAAACCCGTATTGGTAACCATACCACAATTACTCCTGGAACATATTTAGTAAATGCTGAAATTGGAAACAATTGCTTAATTGATTCTAGTGAAATTACAGATAGCGTTGTGAAAGATGATTGCCAAATTGGACCTTATGCTCATTTCAGAATGAACAGTGTCATTGAAGAAAAGAATAGAATTGGTAACTTCGTTGAATTTAAGAATACACACTTTGGTGTTGATAGTAGATGTGCTCACTTAACGTATCTAGGTGATAGTGATGTTGGTTCTAAAGTGAATATTGGTTGTGGTGTTATCACAGTTAACTATGATGGAGCGAACAAATATCATACAACAATTAAAGATGGTGCCTTTATTGGATCAAACTGTAATTTGATTGCCCCAGTAACAATTGGTGAAAATGCAGTTGTTGCGGCAGGCTCTACAGCAACAAAAGATGTACCAGATACAGATATGGCAATTGGTAGAGTTAGACAAGAAAACAAAGCAGGATATGGTAAAGCATATCTAGATAGAAATCGTGCTAAAAAAGCAGCGAGTAAGAAATAGGGAGAAAAGAAATGGTAAAGGAAACAATTATTTTCGCACTCACATCAAGCGTGGATCTAGCAAGTAGAATTGCTGAAGATCTAGAATTACCTCTAGGAAAGATTAAAGTTGATCACTTCGCAGATGGAGAAATTCTCGTTACACCTCAAGAAACAGTAAGAGGACGTTCGGTATTCTTAGTACAATCAACATGTACTCCTGTTACAGAAAGATTAATGGAAGTATTAGTTTGTATTGATGCTTTAAAACGTGCTAGTGCTGCTGAAATCAATGTCATCATGCCATACTATGGTTATGCTAGACAAGATCGTAAAGCAGATGCTCACCAACCAATTACTGCCAAATTAGTAGCTGATTTACTACAAACAGCTGGAGCTAGCCGTATCTTAACAATTGATATTCACGCTCCACAAATTCAAGGTTTCTTCAATATTCCTGTAGATGATTTAACATCAGTACCAATGCTTGGTTATAACATTCTAAAGAATATTAAAGTTGAATCTGATGAATTCGTTGTAGTTTCACCAGACCATGGTGGAGTAGTTCGGGCTAGACGTTTAGCTGAAATTCTACAAGCACCTTTAGCTATCGTTGATAAACGTAGACCTCGTCCAAACGAAGTAGAAGCACAAAACGTTATTGGTGATGTTGAAGGAAAGACATGTATTGTCGTAGATGATATTTGTGATACAGCAGGATCACTTGTAGCAGCTTGTAAGATTATTTCTGAACATGGTGCTAAAGCAGTATACGCTGCAGTAACACATGGTATTTTCTCTAGAGATGCAATTGAAAAGATTAGCAATTCACCTATTTCTAAAATCTATGTTACAGATACAATTCCTCTAACAGAAGCAGCTAGAAATTGTGATAAGATCGTTCAATTATCTGTAGCAGATATGATTGCTGAAGCAATTGATGCAATTCAAAACCATAAGTCAGTATCTCGTGTATATGACTTATACGAAAGTAAAAAAATCCAATCATTCTAATTTAATTCATTAGAAATAAAAATGAAGTGGTAACTAAGATTCAAACGATAGTTACCACTTTTTATCTATAACGATTTTAGATATTCTTCTACATTGAGATAATGGATACCATTGTAGGTAGTTGTTTCACCTCTATAAATGACATAGCGACTAGTGATAGTACCATATCGAAATTCAGTCATATCACACTTTTCTTCATCAATTAGATGTCTATATTGTTGTGGATCTTTTTCGATACTATGCTTAATTTCATAAATTTCACATGTTAAGTTTTCTTTATCTTGAACAACCATATCAAATTCTCCTATAGGGAATTGTAATTTAAATACATGTTTATCTTTTTGATGAATGGAAGTTTCTAATAAAATGATTTCTTCCATCATTCTTCCTCGTACTTCACTTAGTAATCGATCAATGATTCTTTGACGGTCATATACATTTAATTCTTTAAATTTTTCGTCTAACAATAAATTTTCGACAATTACTTTTGCTTGTGCATAACGTAAACCGGGTTGTGTAAGGACAGTAATTGTAGAATGATGATTTATAGTAGGTAAATATTCTAAGTCTATTTCTGCAATTAAATCGAGTAGTTTTAGATATTCTTTAATCTGTACAAGATGTTCATTCTCAATCGTAATACTCTGATTTTCTTTGTTTAATATTTCAAGAGTTTCCATCATTTTAGAAGTGATAGATTCAATATCCATATGTTCTTTTAAAACGATGGGATTCTTTTTATCTTTAAGTAAATTAGATGATGTAACAGATAAGTCATGAGATTTAAAAGTTTGTTCAATTGTTTTTATGGTAAATTCATGGTTCATGTTTTCTATCACACGATTAATCACATTTGTTAATTCACCTTTTTCGTAAAGGTTATAGAGTGACATGAAATGGCCACCATATTCATAAGCTTTTAAAGAATGTTGAATATTTTTAGCGATAGCAGTATCAATATATTCTTTTGTGGATTCGTCACTAGAAAATAATGAAGTTGAATTATAGTTAACACCATCTAAGCTCATTGTGCCACCATAGCGAATATATTCATCAATGCCATGAATGCCAAGAATGTTCTCAAACTCACGATAAGGAATAAATGTTGTATGCAATAAGATACAACGATCATAAAGTTCATTTTGTTTTGCTATAGCAAATCCTAAAGAATCTGTTCCAGATAATACAATCTTCATTCCTGAACTAACAAAGATATCTGAAAAGATAGAAGCGTTTTCGATAAAGTTATCAAGTAAAGTTACTTCATCAATAAAGATATATTTATAGTTTTGTTTTTCTAATTGTTTTAAATCTAGATAAATATCTTCTATCGTATCGCTTGTTTTAATTTGAATGTAAGCAGCTTTACTAAATTCTTTATCATCTAGTTCGTTTAAAACTTGTCGGATTAATGTCGTTTTTCCTGTACGTCTTAAACCATAAAGAATAAATACTTTAGAAGAAGTATTACTGAAAATATAATCTCTTAGTTCTTGATAACATTCTCTTTTTTTATAGTTTTGTACTAAAACAAGTTGAGATTTAAGCTCATTACCAGTACGAACAATTGTTTTATAAGAATTTGTTGCCGAAAGACTTGTATCTGTATCTAGGTTACTAGCAAGTTTCTTTAATTCTTTTAGCTTCTTTTCTAACTCTTTTCTTTTTTCAATATCTTGTTTTAACTCGGATAAATCATCAAATGAGATATAGCTTTCAAATCTTTTCTTATCATGCATCACTCTATGATAATAGTAGTCTTTATTCTTTATCTTTTTCTTTGAGATACTTCCAACAGGTAAAAGAGCGATTTCTTTTTCTAGTTCTAGAATTTGTGCACTAATTTCATTTCGATCCATAAATCACCTCTAGTTATACCTATTATACCCACAAAATATATAAAAGGGTATAACTGATGATAAAAACGTTATACAACACATTTAGCTATTTCTGTTGTATGAAAAGGAGATAATCGATGATATGATGAAAGCAAATAAAAGGCATGTAATCATATGAAAAAATTGTGGGATAAATTTATGGATTTATTAGATCCAATTAGGCAAATAGTATGTCCTAGAGGTTGTGATAAAGAGCTGATGAAATCTTTAAAACAAGCACGGAAAACTTTTGGAAGCTATACATATAAAAATGTTCAACACAAAATGACACAGAAACAAATTAATCTTTATGATGATTATGTGATAATTTATGTTCTATCGCCTGTTATTGCATCGCAAGTTTCGAGGGTAATTAATCCAAAAGGCCCGTTTTCTATAACAATATTAATATGCCTTGTTTGTATTTTGATTTTATTGCATTTAGATGATTTCTTGATAAAGAAAATTATTGATTTAGGTGAGAAATAAAAAAGGCCTATAAAGAGTTATTTATAGACCATTGTTTAACATTAAATTATTCACTAATTGTGATATCAAATTCTCCTGGTTGGAATCTTGGACATACATTTTCTTTTGTGGAAATTACACTTGATGCAAGTTTTGTGCCAATTAAGCAAGCTTGTTCAAGTGTTTTATTATAAGTTAATCCAATTGCAACTCCAGCAAAGAAAGCATCACCAGCACCTGTTGTATCGACTACAGCAGTTCTTTGTGGTGGGCAAATACCATAACCATTTTCATCACTATAGATAGCTCCATCTTCTCCTAATGTAACTACAATCTTAGGATAATGAGCATTTTTTGCGTTTTGTGCAATAACATCAGATAATTCAGAATAAGAGTAGTTGCTGTAATCAGCGGAGAAAAGAATTTCCGCTTCTTGTAAGTTACACACTACACAACCTGTTCTTTTCATTAAATCTCTTCTTTCCATTGCAATAGACATATTCGATACTACTGCATATACCTTCTTGTTGTATTTATCTGCTAAAGCAAAGATTTGATTTAATAAATCCGCTTCCATATCTATTTCTACGACAACACTATCTGCTTGTGAAATGATTTCATCACCATATTTTTCTAATGTGTCCGCAATGGCAGACAAATCAGGTCTTTTCGAAATGGAAGAAACGACATCACCTTCATTATTGAATATCGCTAGCCAAGTTCCTAAACCATCTTCTGTTCTTTGAATGTATTTTGTATTTACCTTATGACGATTGAGTTTATCAATAACATCTGTACTAATTCCTGTTTGATCGACTACGGATACAAAAGTAGGACGTAATTCTACATTAGCAATATCTTCAACAACATTTCTTGATACACCACCATGTGTTTGAATTACCTTTCCTGCATTTCTTCCTTCAGGAACAAATTGATTTGTTGGATATCCTTTTATATCCACAAATACTGCACCAAAAACAACAATCCCCATAATTAAATCCTTTCTTAATACGATTTAACAATTCTATCACAAAAAAAGAACATATCTATTACAATATGTTCTTTTCTAGATCTAGTCGTGAATCCTAATTAAAGTTTTACAACGTTAGATGCTTGAGGACCGCGGTCACTCTCTGTTACGTCGAAGCTAACTGCTTGACCTTCATCTAGAGTTTTGAAGCCTTCACTTTTGATTGCGGAATAATGAACGAAAATGTCTGTTCCATCTTCAGATGTGATGAATCCATAACCTTTTTCAGCATTGAACCACTTAACTTTGCCTGTTGCCATTACGCTTGATTCTCCTCTTCTATCGCATTC
Source organism: bacterium (assembly GCA_963645035.1). Lineage (GTDB taxonomy): Bacteria > Bacillota_I > Bacilli_A > Erysipelotrichales > Erysipelotrichaceae > Bulleidia. The sequence continues at coordinate 10,536 of CAVIQY010000056.1, forward strand.
TATTATCTTTAACTAGGATAATTGAATACTACAATGAAAGATACCATTTAAGCGTGAAACAATCAAGAAAAAATTATGTAGTTAAACATATATTTTTCAATAAATAAATGTATGCGTTTTCTTTCTTTGACGTTCTCTAGGTTTAATTATGAGCGTTTTTTATGTATAATTAAAGGCATGAAAACAAAGTAACACATGGAGGTTATTATGGAAAATAAAAAACCGTATTATTTAACAACTGCGATTACATATACATCAGGTAAACCACACATTGGTAATGTATATGAAATAGTATTAGCAGATTCAATTTGTCGTTATAAGAGAATGACAGGATATGATGTTCGTTTCCAAACAGGTACAGATGAACATGGACAAAAAGTAGAAGAAAAAGCAAAGGCTGAAGGCGTAACACCTAAAGAATTTGTAGATAGAGTAGCAGGGATTGTAAAAGATCAATTTGACTGCATGAATGTTACATACGATAAGTTTATTCGTACAACTGATGCAGATCATGAAAGACAAGTACAAAAGATTTTCCGTAAACTCTATGATAAGGGCGATATCTACAAGGGATACTATGAAGGTATGTATTGCCAAGAATGTGAAGCATTCTATACAAAGAGCCAATTAACTGAAGAAGGTAAATGTCCAATCTGCGGTAGTGAAGTTAAACCAATGAAAGAAGAAGCTTACTTCTTTAAGATGAGTAAGTACGCCGATGAATTATTAGACTATATTGAAAGTCATCCAGATTTCATTCAACCAGAATCTCGTAAGAATGAAATGATTAATAATTTTATTAAACCAGGATTACAAGATTTATGTGTATCTCGTACTTCATTTAAATGGGGTATTCCGGTAGATTTTGATCCAGGACATGTAGTTTATGTTTGGATTGATGCTTTAACAAACTATATTACTGGTTTAGGTTATGACGCAGATGGAAACAGTGATCCAATGTATAAGAAATATTGGCCAGTTGATTTACATTTAATTGGTAAAGATATTATGCGTTTCCATACAATTTATTGGCCAATTATGTTAATGGCATTAGGTGAACCTCTACCTAAGAAGATTTTTGGTCATCCATGGCTATTAACAGGTGATTCTAAGATGTCTAAGAGTAAAGGTAATGTCATTTACGCTGATGACTTAGTAGGATTATTTGGACAAGATGCAGTGCGTTATATCATGTTACATGAAATGCCATTTGCTCAAGATGGACACGTTACATATGAATTAATGATTGAAAGAATCAATAGTGATTTAGCAAATAACTTAGGTAATTTAGTAAATCGTACTTTATCCATGCAGAATAAATATTTTAATGGTGAAGTAACAAACACAGAAGTTAATGAACCTATTGATGATGAACTAAAAGCTTTAGCTATTGCGACAGTGAAGAATGTGGATGAACACATGAATGAATTACGTGTAGCTGATGCGATTAGTGATGTATTTACATTATTAGGACGTTGTAATAAATATATTGATGAAACAATGCCTTGGGCTTTAGCGAAAGATCCAGATAAGATTTCTAGACTTGCGACTGTTCTATATAATTTATTAGAAAGCATTCGTATTTCTGCAGTTCTATTAGAACCATTCTTACCTGTAACTAGTGAAAAGATTTTAAATCAATTAAATACGACAAAACGTGATATTGATTCTATCCAAACATTTGGTGGCTTAGAAAATGGTACAAAGGTTACAGATAAACCAGAAATTCTATTCAAGCGTTTAGATGAAAAAGAAGTAATGGAAAAAGTAAACGCAATTCAAGAAAAGATTGCGAAGAAGAGAAAAGCTGAAGTGCAAAAGAAAGCCATGATTGAAACTACTGATTTTGAAAAAGTAGATTTAAGAGTTGGTAGAGTCGTTGCTTGTGAGAAACATCCTGATAGCGATAAGTTATTAATCTTAAAAGTTGATTTAGGTGAAGATGAACCTAGACAGATTGTTTCTGGTATCGCTAAGAGCTATACAGCAGGACAAATGATTGGTAAGTCTGTTATTATTGTGGCTAACTTAAAACCTGCAATTATCCGTGGTGTTGAAAGTAATGGTATGTTACTAGCTGGTAAAGATGAAAATGAATTAGCAGTAGCAGAAGTAAATGGCTTAAAAGCAGGCACAAAAGTTTATTAATAGTATGGGCATGATTTCATGCCCTTTTCAAAAGAGGAAGTATGCAAACATATACGATTGTACATAGATTAGATGATTTATCGAAAGAGATTGCAAGTCGCTTAGATAAAACAATGCTAGAAAATAGTGGTATAAGAGATGACCGTAATCCTGATGTTGTATTTGTCATTGGGGGAGATGGTACATTCCTTTATGCTGTACATCAATATATGGATATGATAGAAAAGATTAAATTCTATGGATTGCATACAGGAACGTTAGGTTTTTTTACAGATTATAATGATTCTGAATATGAAACATTTGTATCTCAATTCTTAAATGATGATTTATCTACAGTGAGTTTTCCTTTATTAAAAATAGATACAGGTGAGAATGTCTATTATGCATTAAATGAAATGCGTATAGAAAATGTGGCAAGGACACAAGTATTACATATATCTGTAGATGAAGATTATTTTGAAGAATTTAGAGGAACGGGGATATGTGTCGCTACACAAGCTGGTAGTACTGCTTATAACAGGTCTCTTGGTGGTGCTGTCATTGTGGAAGGCATGGACGCAATTGTGATGAGTGAAATTGCGGGAATACACCATAGTAAATATAGATCTCTTGGCTCATCACTTGTGATGAAAGGCGATACATGCGTAACGATAGAATCAAATGATTTTTCTGGAGCTATTTTAGGATTAGATTCAGATGTATATTCATTAGAAAATTGTAAAAAAATAAAAGTAGAAACAAGTAAAGAAAAGAAAGTGAATTTATTAAGATGTAGAAATATATCTTACTTTAATCGCTTAAAGAGTTTGTTTTAGAGGTAATTAGATGAAATGGCATTCATTATTTGAATTATTAGTATTTCCTATAGGTGTATTAATGGTAGGGTCTGTATTAATTGGATTAAGTAATCTAATTACAAGTCCTACTTTTGCGATGTTTTATTCTATTCAAAATGACTTAGTTATTGTACTTGCGGAAGCTTTTTCTAAGATTGGTACATTTTTAATTGTGAATTTTCCTTTGATTTTCTTATTAAGAATTGTGACAAAGAAAAAGGGCAGTGCCACAACAATTATTTCTTGTTTTCTAGGTTATGTTACTTATGCTGTATTTACAATGTATTTTGCTAGAAGTGATTTAGGTTCTACAGCATATAGTTCTATATTAGGTTTATCTACTACATCAACAAGTCTTACAAGTGGTACGCATTATCCATTACAAACTGGTATTGTCGCAACATTAATAGTAGGTATTATCACTTTAAATAGTTTTGGTAAGAGTAAGAATAGAGGAGAATATGGTTTATTTTCCTTTATCAGTAAAGATACATGGTGTGTTGTTCGGACAATATTACTTAGCGCTATAGCTGGTATCGCTGTAGCTTATGTATGGCCATATGTAATGAAAGGAATTACAAATGTGATAAATTTCATTGCCTTAGATACAACAAATCCAGTTAACTTAGTGATTTATGGTATTACGGATAGATTACTTGCAGTATGTAATTTAAGTACAATTATTCGTTCACCATTCTGGTATGGAACTAGTGGTGGTTCTTGGGTAAGTATGGCAGGAGTGAGTATTACAGGTGACGTCAATATTTGGACAAACCAACTTGCGATAGGTCAATTTACAAATATGAGTGGTCGTTTCATTACTCCATATTTCGTGTTAAATATATTCGCTATTCCAGCAATGATGTGGGCATTCTTTACAACCCAAACAGATCGTTTAGAAAAGTCTAGAATGTTCTTGTTCTATTTCTTGGCGACAATTATTTCAATGTTCTGCGGATCAATATTACCAGTAGAACTTGTGTTATTAACACTTTGCCCACTATTATTCTTTTTCCATGTTGCATGTACTGGTCTAATGTATGGTATATTTCAAGCAATGCATATATCTTTAGGATTTAACTATACTGGTACATCTACTATGGCAGTTAATCCTGGCACATTATTAGAATTAATTCAATATGCACAAAATGCGCAACTACAACAATCAGTCATGAAGGTTGTGATTGTTGGTTTAATCTTTGCTGTAGTCTATTTCTTAATGACAAAGTTATATTTTGGAGAACTTGCACTAGATTTATTTAGAACAGGTCAAAAAGATAGAATTATCAAAGATACAATTACTTCTGTTGGTGGTATTGCGAACATTAAGTTTGTACACTCTTCAATTAACAGATTAGTTGTTAGTTTACACGATCCTTCCTTATTAGATTTGTCAAAGCTAAACGATTTAGGATCAGTCAGAGTATATGAAACAAAAGCAGGTTATGCGATTTGTTTTGGCTCTGCTAGCACAATGATTCGTAAAGGCATTTCTAAAGAAATACGTTCCTATGTAAGACAAGTGAAGTAGCGTTTGAAATCTTAAGAAAAAAATAGTAAAATTAATCTTGCTTATGAAAAATATATTTAAGAAAACAGTTGCGTCAATAAGCACTTTAATCGTTGGTTTATCATTATGTGCGTTTGATAGTGATAGCTTTAAACTAAGTGATTTAAAGAATTACCAACGTGAATATTTGTCTGAATCAATTGGTGCTTGCTCAACTTCTAGTACAAAAACTTATGAGGATTACAGCTTAATTACTGCGAAAGAATCCAAGCAATACAAATACATTCATAACAATATGACTGTAGATGAGACAACAGGGCTATTAATTGATGAAGATGGATTCATTGGTGTAGCAATGGGATATTCGTTTGGTGAAATTGGTACAAGATATTATGTTGTGTTAGATACAGGCATCATTATTCCAGTAGTTAAAGTTGACGCGAAAGCTTCAGTAGATGCACCAAATGGTTGTAGTCATAGTATTGATTCAAGTGTAATTGAATTTGTTATCGATACAGAAACAGCATATGAATACTTTGGTGGTAAAAACGGTTATGTTTCTGACGGTAACTTAAATAACAATGAATACTTCAAAGGAAATATACAAGATATTGAACTAGTAAAAGAGGAAAAACTAGAAGATGGTGTTGTATATGAACATACACAATCTGATCCTGTTAAGGGTGAAGAAACAAAAGATGGCGTAAAGTTCATTGAAGGTGGATTCTAAACAAAAAGTGGAAATTGAATCCACTTTTTTTGTATATC
>CAVIQY010000057.1:0-15542 GCA_963645035.1 bacterium
AAAATATATTAATTTAAAGAAAAAGTTGTTGACAAACATTTACGCATCTAGTAGAGTAGTCATGCTTAGTGAAAAAAGGCTTTGTTATGTGCAAAGCCTAAATTTAGACTAAGAAATGGCACGCTCGAGAGTGTGTGCATAAATAAGGAAGGAGCAACAAATGCCTACAATAAATCAACTTGTACGTAAAGGCCGTACAGACAAAGTTACTAAGTCTAAGTCTCCTGCTTTGAACAGAGGATTCAACTCTCTTCAAAAGAAGCCTACAAAACTTAGCAGCCCTCAAAAACGTGGTGTATGTACTCGTGTTGGTACAATGACACCTAAGAAACCTAACTCTGCATTACGTAAATATGCCCGTGTACGTTTATCCAATGGTATGGAAGTAACAGCATATATCCCTGGTGTTGGACACAACTTACAGGAACATAGCGTTGTTATGATTCGTGGCGGACGTGTTAAGGATTTACCTGGTGTTCGTTATCATATCATTCGTGGTACATTAGACTGCGCTGGTGTTAACGATCGTAACCAAAGCCGTTCCCTATATGGAACAAAGAAGCCAAAGGCTTCTAAGTAGAAAGGAGATACAGAAATATGCCAAGAAAAGGTTATGTAGCAAAACGTGACGTATTACCTGATCCAATCTACAATTCAAAACTTGTTACAAAGTTAATCAACAAGATTATGATTGACGGTAAACGTGGTACTGCTCAAACAATTCTTTACAATTCATTCGCAATTGTTGAAGAAAAGACAGGCCAAAACCCTATGGAAGTATTCGAAAAAGCTTTAGGAAATGTAATGCCAATGCTAGAACTAAAAGTTCGTCGTGTTGGTGGTGCTAACTACCAAGTTCCAGTTGAAGTTAGTGCTGAAAGAAAACTAACATTAGGATTAAGATGGATTGTTAATTATGCAAGACTTCGTCATGAGCCAACAATGGAATTAAGATTAGCTCATGAAATTATGGATGCTGCAAATGGTACAGGTGCATCTGTAAAGAAGAAGGAAGATACTCATAAGATGGCTGAAGCTAACAAGGCTTTCGCTCACTATCGTTGGTAATAGGGGAAAAATATGCCAAGAGAATTTCCATTAAATAAGATTCGTAACATTGGTATCATGGCCCACATCGATGCCGGTAAAACAACTACTACAGAACGTATTCTTTACTATACAGGTAAGATTTACAAGATTGGTGAAACACATGATGGTGCAAGCCAAATGGACTGGATGGCACAAGAACAAGAACGTGGTATTACAATCACTTCTGCTGCCACAACATGTCATTGGAAAGATTGCCAAATTAACATTATCGATACACCGGGCCACGTTGACTTCACAGCTGAAGTTGAACGTTCTCTACGTGTATTAGATGGTGCCGTTACAGTATTAGACTCAAAAGCTGGTGTAGAACCTCAAACAGAAACTGTTTGGAGACAAGCTACAGAATATAGAGTTCCTCGTATCGTATTCTCTAACAAGATGGACGCTACAGGTGCTGACTTCTATATGTCAGTTCGTTCTATTGGTGATCGTTTAGGAGCTAAAGCTGCTGCGATTCAAATGCCAATCGGTGCTGAACAAAGTTTCCGTGGAATTATTGACTTAGTTGAAATGAAACAGGAAATGTACATGAACGACTTAGGAACTGATATCCAAGTTGGTGAAATCGATCCTGAATTCAAAGACCAAGCTGAAGAAATGCATCAACAAATGCTAGAAGCTATTGCTGACTACGATGATGAACTTATGATGAAAGTACTTGAAGGTGAAGAACCTACAGTAGAAGAAATCAAAGCTGCTATTCGTAAAGGTGTATTAACTTCTGAATTCTTCCCAGTGCTATGTGGATCTGCTTATAAGAACAAAGGTGTTCAATTATTACTTGACGCCGTTGTTGAATACTTACCAGCTCCAACAGATATTCCATCAATTAAGGGTCACTTAGAAGATGGAACAGAAGCTGAAAGAATCGCTAGTGATGATCAACCATTCAGTGCATTAGCATTCAAAGTAGCTACTGACCCATTCGTAGGTCGTTTAACATACTTCCGTGTTTACTCTGGTAGTATTTCAGCAGGAAGCTATGTATTAAATGCTTCTAAAGATAAGAGAGAACGTCTAGGACGTATCGTTAGAATGCACGCAAATCACCGTACAGATATTACAGAAGTATATGCAGGTGATATTGCAGGTGCCGTTGGTCTAAAGAATACAACAACAGGTGATACATTATGTGATGAAAATGCACCTATTATTCTTGAATCAATGGTATTCCCAGAACCAGTTATTCAGATGTCTGTTGAACCTAAGACAAAAGCAGATGGCGAAAAGATGGACCAAGCATTAGCAAAACTTGCTGAAGAAGATCCAACATTCCGTACATATACTGATGAAGAAACAGGTCAAACAATCATCGCTGGTGTCGGTGAACTTCAACTTGATATCATCATGGATCGTATGAAACGTGAATTTAAGGTTGAAGCTACAGCTGGTGCTCCACAAGTTGCTTACCGTGAAACAATCCGTTCTACTGCAGAATGTGAAGGTAAGTTCATTCGTCAAACTGGTGGTCATGGTCAATATGGTCACGTTTGGATTCGCTTCGAACCTAATGAAGGTAAAGGATTTGAATTCGTTGACGCTACAGTTGGTGGAAGCGTACCAAAAGAATTCATCAAGCCTACTCAACAAGGACTTGAAGATGCACTTAGCAATGGTTTAATTGCTGGTTACCCAATTGTTGATATCAAAGCTACATTATTCGATGGTAGTTACCATGATGTCGACTCTAGTGAACAAGCATATAAGATTGCTGCTGCATTAGCTCTTAAAGAAGCAGCTAAGAAGTGTAACCCAGTTATTCTTGAACCAGTAATGAGAGTTGACGTAACTGCTCCAAGTGAATACTTAGGTGCTGTTATGGGTGATATCGTTAAACGTCGTGGGCAAATCCGTCAACAAGAAGAAACAGGTAACGCAATTAAGATTGAAAGCTTCGTACCATTATCTGAAATGTTTGGTTATGTAACAGACTTACGTTCATTTACTCAAGGTCGTGGAACATATATCATGCAAACAGACCACTACGAAGAAGTACCAAAGAGTATTGCTAAAGAAATTATCGAAAAAAATAGCACTACTGAAAAGTAAAAACAAAGGATTTTATTGAAAAGAATTAAAGAATATCATAAAATGATATCGGTTTAAAAATACAGGAGGAAATATAGCATTATGGCTAAGGAACATTTTGACCGTTCGCTGGAACATGTCAATATTGGTACTATCGGTCACGTTGACCATGGTAAAACGACATTAACAGCCGCAATCACAAAGTATCTTTCTGAACACCCAGAAGATGGTAAAGCAACATTCGAAGCTTATGACCAAATCGATGGTGCTCCAGAAGAAAAGGCTCGTGGTATTACAATCAACACAGCACACGTTGAATACCAAACAAAGAACAGACACTATGCACACGTTGACTGCCCAGGGCACGCCGACTATGTAAAGAACATGATCACTGGTGCCGCTCAAATGGATGGTGCAATCCTAGTAGTAGCAGCAACAGATGGACCAATGCCACAAACACGTGAACACATCCTACTATCTCGTCAGGTTGGTGTTCCTAAGATGGTTGTATTCTTAAATAAGTGTGACATGGTAGACGATCCAGAATTAATCGACCTTGTAGAAATGGAAGTTCGTGACCTTCTTTCTGAATATGGATTTGATGGTGACAACACTCCAATCGTTAGAGGTTCAGCTCTTAAGGCTCTTGAAGGTGACCCACAATGGACACCAGCTATCAAAGAGTTAATGGACGCTGTTGATGCTTGGATCCCAACTCCAACACATGAATTCGACAAACCATTCTTAATGGCAGTTGAAGACGTATTCACAATCACAGGTCGTGGTACAGTTGCTACTGGACGTGTAGAACGTGGTAAATTAAATCTAAACGATGAAGTTGAAATCGTTGGTATCAAAGATACAAAGAAGACAGTTGTTACTGGAATTGAAATGTTCCGTAAGACTCTTGACTTTGCTCAAGCTGGTGATAACATCGGTGCATTACTTCGTGGTGTAAACCGTGAAGAAATTGAACGTGGACAAGTATTAGCTAAGCCAGGTTCAGTTACTCCTCATACACAATTCAAAGCACAAGTATACGTTTTAACTAAAGAAGAAGGCGGACGTCATACACCATTCGTATCTAACTACCGTCCTCAATTCTATTTCCGTACAACAGACGTTACTGGTGTTATCAAACTTCCTGAAGGAACAGATATGTGTATGCCAGGTGATAACGTTGAAATGACTGTTGAACTACTAAACCCTATCGCTATCGAACAAGGAACAAAGTTCTCTATTCGTGAAGGTGGCCGTACAGTAGGTTCTGGAAACATCACAGAAATCATTAAATAGTTTGATTTCTAAAAACTAAATTTAAAAAACTAGTCTTGTATGATAGCGATATCTATGTGAGGCTAGTTTTTTTATTGTGAAAAAGGTGTACACGTATTTTGTATACACCTTTCAAATAGTTAGTTTTCAAAATGAATTGTATCTTCTTGTAACATTGGATAACAAATGATGTCTCTTCCATCTAAATCTTCATGATGCATATTTACAGCAGAGATTTGATGACGATCATATGTTGTGTAGTAATAGATGCCTGTATCACAAGACATACACGAAGTATAAAGTGTAATTTCATATTTACCTTCAGCTACTTCACAGCATCCTCTTTGTTGATCAACTGAGTTTAACAAATGGAAGAATTGAGACACACTGGATGCTTCATCATCTTTAGATAAAGAATGACTCTTAGTAAATGCGGCACGAACAAATCTAGACATAGAAGATAAGTCTCCAGGTAATCCTAAACCACCCATACCTCTAGAATAATTCGTTAGTTCTACATCTTTAGAGAATGTATTTGTTGGTTGTTTTTCACTAAGATGAGCGTAATTATTTAGATTAAATAGTTGTATAGGGAATGGTGGATTATTTGTTAATACACCAACAGGATTATCATAAACATGTAAACCATCTTTCATAAATTCTACTGTAATAGAATGATTTTCTTTGTCTGTAATTAACCAATGTAGTGGAGAATTTGGTAAAGCATCTTTGAAGAATGTATTTACTAGTTCCATTTTACTGAGTGTTTCTTTTACTTCATCAATCGTTGTATGTTTACCTAAGATATAAGGGATAAATTCAAACAAAGTAATATTTGTTTTAGAAGTAGATAATTCGTCTGAATAATATGCATTACCGACAAAGTTTAGACCAGCCATACATAGTCCTTTTTCGTTCATACCATCAAAATATAACGGATATTGATCTTGTACTAAGGCAACACCAATCATTGCATAGTGACTAGTCATAGGTTCAGTATGACGCATATTGAATGCATAATTTCTAGGGGTAACAACGATTTGTTCTCCATAAGAAAATTCATAGTCTAAGTTTCTGCCAAAATAAGTTCCTTTTGTTTTATAAGTTAAAGCTGTACACATAAAGCCTCCTTTTGAAGTAGTATATCACGAAGAAAAAATGAATCGATATACAGACAAGCTTAGTTGTGTATTATAATAAATATACTCGCTTTAAAGAAGAAATAATAAAAAGAAAAGGAAATGTGTATGAATGAAACTGTAAAAAAATATTTAATTATGATTATTGGCGCTATGGTGATAGGCATTGGTGCTTCATTTATTGTTGGGGCAAATGTGGGTGGAGATTCGATGACTACATTTGAACAAGGATTAATGCAAACATTTAATATTACATTACCTATTGCGATGATTATGGCTAATGGTATATTTGTAATCTTATTATTGATATTTTCTAGAGAGAATATTTCCATTGATACAATCTTATGCCCATTATTTATTTCATTAGGATCAAATATTGGAATTAAATTTGTACCTAGTATAGAAGGTATGGTTTTAAGAATTGTTTTCTTACTTATTGGTATTGTGATTTGTGCGTTAGGTATTGGTATTGGTGCTCAAACATCTACTGGTAGTAATCCTTATGATGGCTTTGTATTAGCATTTAGTAAAAAGATTAATCAAAGTTATAGTATCGTTCGACCTATATTTGATGTATGTCTATTAGTTATAGGGATTGTATTACATGGTACTTTTGGTGTCGGTACATTTATTGCGACATTCTGCATTGGGCCAATCGCAAATGTTTTCATTAAAGGATTATCCGAGTTGATAAAATAATCACATAATTTTACATAGTTGTAACATATTTTAACGATAGAAATTTGTTACTTTATATATGCAGTACAAAACCTGCACTAAATATAAAGCTATCCCCTTAACGTTATATTTAGATATTCTATCCCCTATAAAACGAAAAAGGCTCTGTTATAGAGTTTTTTTCGTGCCTTAGCTAATTGATACCATAACGAACAAGTGATCGTTTAATGGCATAGAAACAAATAGGAATGATATATAAATCCGCAAATACCCAAGCTAATGGATCTTCAATACAAATACCTGTATAACCAATCTTAGAGACGATAAATAATGAAGCACCAGTTCTAGCAATCATTTCTAATACACCAGCTTGTATGGCTAGTCTAGATTCTCCAATACCTTGAGTTGACATACGATAAACATAAAGTAAACCAAGTAATGCGTAACAAATCCCAACATATTTAAGATACTTAGCAGTATAAGTTAATACTTCTACTTCACTACTACTTACAAATAACTTGCCTAGGTTGTAGCCACAGAACACTAAGACTAGACCGGCAATTACACTATAAATTAAGGCAATAATTGTACCTACTTTTAATCCTTCATAGATTCTATCTTTATTACCAGCACCTAAGTTTTGAGAAATAAATGTAGAGATACTTGCGCCTAATGCTTCAAATGGACACATCGCAAAGTTATTGATTTTTTGACCAGCAGCTAAACTAGAAACGTATACAGATCCTAATGCATTATTAGATGCTTGCATCATCATGGAGCCAATCGCTGTAATAGAGAATTGTAATCCCATAGGCACACCCATATTTATCATACGTTTAGCCATCTCTTTATCCCATTTCTTTGTATCAGGTGTTGTATGTAATAGTGGGAATTTCAGATGAATTAAAAATAAACATAAGATACTACTAACAGCTTGAGAAAAGATAGTAGCGATAGCAGCACCAGGAACACCCCATTTTAAATTGACGATACAGAAGAAATCTAAACCAATATTTAAAACAGAAGAGAATGCTAGGAATAAGAATGGTGTTTTACTATCACCAATCGATCTTAATACTGCAGCTAAATAGTTATAGAGTAAGGTAAAAGGTATTCCTAAGAAGATAATGAATAAATACCAATAACTATTATTCATAATGTTTGTTGGTGTTTTTAATAGTTGTAAGATTTGACTTGTTAATAAAGCACAACTTGTTGTGACTACACAAGCAATCACTAGTAATAAGATAAAGCCAATATAGAAAAACTGTTTGATATCGTTTTCTTTTTTCGCTCCAAAAGCAGTCGCGATTGGTATCGCAAAGCCTTGAGCGCTACCTGTACAAAAACCTAATACTAAAAACTGTACACTACTAGATACACCAACAGATGCTAAAGCATCAGCACCTAATGTTTGCCCAACGATAGCTGCGTCAGCTAAGTTATATGCTTGTTGAAAAATACTACCTAAAGCAAGTGGTATCATAAACAACAATATCTCTTTAAATGCATTTCCTTCAGTCATTGATTTAGACATAAATATCATCCCTTTTTTAAAATACATAGATGATTATACTAAGCAAGAAATCGATGTAAATATCAAAATTCAAAGTAAGCGTTTACGGAAAAATAAAATTTCTATGATGCATTTTCTTTGACAAAAGAGTAGAAATAATATAAGTTAGTTATGTCTAACTTATAGATAGAAAGAGGTATTAAAATGAGTAAGGTAGCAGTTGTATATTGGAGTGGAACAGGAAATACAGAAGCGATGGCTAATGCAGTTCTTGCAGGAACAAACGGAAATGGTGAATTATTTACAGCTTCATCATTTGACGCATCTAAAGTAAATGAATATGATGCATTTGCGTTTGGTTGTCCATCAATGGGTGCTGAACAATTAGAAGAAAGCGAATTTGAACCAATGTTTTTAACAGTAGAAGGATCATTAAGTGGTAAGAAAGTTGGTTTATTTGGCTCTTGGGGCTGGGGCGGAGGCGCCTGGATGGATGATTGGAGTGCTAGATGCACAAGTGATGGTATGCAAGTAGTAAATACCGTTACATGCAATGGTGCACCAGATGATACAGCTTTAGCAGAATGCACAAATCTTGGTTCTACATTAGCTGAATAAGACCATCTACAAATAAGAAACACTTAGCTCTGTATTATGCAGAGCTTTTAATTTGTTAATTCATGAACGATTAAAATCGCTTTATGATAGAATATGCGTTATGGAGTTTAGATATGAAACTATTTGATCAACTATCGCATGAGACAAGTTTAGATAAATTAGAAGAAGTAAGTGAGTTTGTTTCTAATGCGTGTAAGCAATATAAATTAAGTAAAAGAGAAACACAGAATGCTTTACTTTTATTAGAAGAAGTATCAGTTTGTTTATTACAAAACAAGTCAAAAGACAAGTTTATCGTTACATTTGAGAAGAAGTTAGGAAATTACTATTTAAGAATTAGTCATAAAAATATAGAAGTGATTAATCCTTTAACTTTAATCAAAGAATATGATGAAGAAAATATAGAAGAAAGCTCTAGACACGCAATTTTTACTGCAAATAAACAGATATTAGATTTCTCACATAAAAAGAATGTAAATACTGTAAGTATTAAGATACATGAAGCGGGCAATCGCTTGATTTATTATACGTTTGCCGCAATGATACTAGGTATTGTGACAGGAATACTCATTAAAAACTTTACAAGTGAGTCTGTTGCGACAAGTTTATCAAGTCATGTACTAGATATTATTCCTACATTATTTATTAATGCCTTAAAACTATGTTTAGCTCCACTCGTATTCTGTTCAATAGAAACGAGCATCAGTGGTTTAACTGATGTGTCTAAGTTTGGTAAGATGGCGGCTAAAATCCTAATGATGTATCTAGTGACTAGTATTCTTGCCTTAATGTTAGGATATGGATTAGCTTCGATATTCTTTAAGAATGGCGTTGGCTTTACAATTGCTGGTGCGACCACAACGACTACAGTCACTTCTACTGCCGATACAATTAGAAATACAATTGTTGGAATTATTCCCCAAGATTTAGCTTCTCCTATCATTAATGGAGATATGATGCAAATTATCTTTGTGGCTGTATTTGTAGGAATATGTGCGAATTCTTTAGGTGAAAAGATTAAACCATTAAATGATCTAATTGATGCAGGTTATACATTATGTATGAAATTAGTCTCAACAATCATGAAGTTTTTACCGATTTCTTGTTTCTGCTCGATGGCAAAAAGTATGATTGATACAGGTACACAAAGTATCATGACACTCATGAAATTAATCTTATTGTATTACTTTGCATGTTTAATCATCATTGTAGTTTATATCTTAATGGTTGGTGTATTAGGCAAACTAAATCCAATTCAATATGCGAAAAAAGTACTACCTTATTTATTAACACCATTCTCTTTATCAAGTAGTGCCGCAAGTGTACCAATGACGGTAGATATGTGTATTCATCAGCTAGGGATTGATCAAAAGCTAACTTATTTTTCAATCCCACTTGGCGCAACAATTAATATGAACGGTACTTGTACGTATCTAGTATTAGGTACATATTTATTCTTTATTGCGGCAGGTATACCAATGAATTTTGGTATTTGGTTAAATATCTTTATCACGATTTTATTACTTGCGATAGGTTCTCCTGGTGTTCCTGGTGGTTTAATTATCAACTTTACGACAATCTTTTCCATTGTAGGTATACCAATGGAAGCTGTAACACTCTTAATGGGGGTAAACCAATTTAGCGATATGGCAAGTACTGCTGTAAATGTATTTGGTGATATAACAAGCACGACAATTGTGGCCGCAAATGACCATGTGATTGATTATGATATTTATAATGCAAAATAAAATGAAATGACATTCTTTTGTGATGTCATTTTTGCGTATAATAATAAAGAAAAAGGGTTAATATACATGAAGATTGTTTTAGAAAATTTAACAAAAGTATTTCCTGCAAGTAATAAAAATGGAAAAGATGTAACTGCAGTTGATCATTTTAATTTTGAGATACCTGATGGGAAACTTGTATCTCTTTTAGGACCTTCTGGTTGTGGTAAAAGTACAACATTAAATATGATTTGTGGCTTAGAAAAACCAACGGAAGGAAAGATTTATTTTGGAGATAAAGATATTACAGATATTCCTGTAGAAAATAGAGATGTAGGTATGGTATTTCAAAGCTATGCTTTATATCCACATTTAACGGTAAGAAAAAATATTGCCTTTCCTTTAGTAAATAAAAAAGGGGATCAAAAGTTAACAAAAGAAGAAATCGAAAAGAAAGTGCTAGAAGTAGCGAAGTTAGTACAAATCGAGAATCTTTTAGACCGTAAACCAAAAGAATTATCTGGTGGTCAACAACAACGTGTAGCGATAGCTAGAGCGTTAGTAAAAAATCCCCAAGTGTTATTGCTAGATGAACCATTAAGTAACTTAGATGCACGACTTCGTTTATCCACAAGAGAAGAAATTCGTCGCATTCAAAAAGAAACAGGGATTACAACCGTATTTGTTACACATGATCAAGAAGAGGCGATGTCTATATCCGATTTAATGATTGTGATGAAAGATGGTGTTTTACAACAAATTGCTAAACCACAAGAAATATATGATCATCCTGTAAATCTATTTGTCGCTAAGTTCTTAGGTACACCACCAATTAATACTTTTACTGGTGTAATTAAAAATCAAGAACTCATTATAGGTAAAGATGTAATTTGTAAAGTGAATGAAGAAAACCAAGATGTTATTGTAGGTATACGACCTGAAGGTTTTGAAGTTAGTGAAGAAGGTACTTTTAAATGCGTAGTAAAGCGTAAAGAAGATTTAGGTAGAGATACAAGCTTAATTTGCACGCATGATGGTATGCAAAATGAAACAATACGTATGATTGTTCCTTCTGATACAGCAATTGATTTTTCTAAAGACACGACATCTTTTAACATTAAGCCAAATAAAATGTTTATTTTTAAAGCTAGTACTGGGGAAAGAATTCTTTGAGGTCGTGTATGAAAAAAATAAACTATAAACCATGGTTATATTTATTACCTTCATTAATCTTTTTAGGATTATTTCTTGTATATCCTTTATTTGATGTACTAGTTTATTCCTTTGAAGAAGGATATAACTCTGCTTCACAATCTTATTTTGGTATAGGACTATATAACTATTCTTATGTATTAAGAGATCCATATTTCTTACAAGCAGTTAAAAATACATTCTTAATTGTGATTATTACCGTACCAATTAGTACCTTACTTGCATTACTTATTTCACTTGCTTTATCTTCAGTGAAAAAAGTAAAAGAGCTATATCAAACCATTTATTTTTTACCATATGTAACAAATACTTTAGCAGTTGGTTTAGTCTTTATGATTCTATTTAAAAAGACACCATATTCTGATGGATTAATGAATGTTTTGATTCAATTCTTTGGTGGTACAAGTATTGATTTTATTGATGGACCATACTACGCAAAGATGCTAGTGATGTGTATCTACACAATATGGGTAGTATTACCATTTAAGATATTAATTCTAACTAGTGCTTTAGCATCAGTAGATGAAAATTTATATAAAGCAGCTAGAGTAGATGGAGCTAGTTCTTTTAGTACATTTATCAATATTACTTTACCCATGATTATGCCAATGATTTCTTATCTAGTCATAACGGGATTTATTGGGGCATTTAAGGCATATAGTGATGAAGTAGCTATATTTGGTACAAACTTAAATTCTGCAGGGATGAATACCATTGTAGGCTATGTATATGACATGTTATATGGAAATAGTGGTGGCTATCCTTCCTACGCTTCTAGTGCTGCACTAATCTTATTTGTCATTATCTTAACGATAACCGTATTTAATCTATTACTAACGAGTAAAGGAGAAAATGCATGAGTTACAAAGTGAAAAAGAACATTAAAAATGTATGTATACATGTATTTCTCTTTATTTGGGCAATCATAGTCTTATTTCCATTTTATTGGATGGTTTTAACTTCAGTAAAAAGTTATGGTAGTTATAACAGTGAATATATTCCAAAGTTATTTACGACTTCGCCTACATTAGAAAATTATGTGTCCGCTTTTGAACAAGTAGATTTAGTACGTTATTTTGGTAATACATTATTCTTTACGTTAGTTACTACAGGACTAATGTTAATCGTCACAATCCTAGCTGCTTATGCTTTTGCGAGATTAAAGTTTAAAGGAAAGAATATTGTCTTCACTTTATATTTATCCCTAATGATGATTCCAAATGAATTAGTTGTAATTACGAACTTTGTGACAATTACAAATTGGAATCTAAGAAATACTTTTCTAGGTTTAATTCTTCCTTCAGTGACTTCTATTTTCTATATCTATTTATTAAAAGAAAACTTTGAACAAGTACCAGAAGAATTATATAAAGCCGCAAAAGTAGATGGTTTAACAGACTTTGAATATTTATGGAAAGTACTACTACCTATTTGTTCGCCAACAGTAGTTACAATCACAATACTAAAAGTGATTGAGTGTTGGAATAGCTATGTATGGCCTAGACTAATTACGGATAGTCCTAAATATTATCTTGTGTCAAATGGTATACAGGAAATTAGAGAAAATGGTTTTGGTAGAGAAAATATACCGGCGATGATGGCGGCGGTTGTTGTGATTTCTATTCCATTAATTATTTTATTTATTGTATTTCATAAGAAAATTATGGAAGGAGTTTCTAGAGGAGGAACGAAAGGATGAAAAAGGTATACTCTTTTTGTTTGATTCTTTGCTTAGTATTGATGACCGCATGCCATGGTCAAAAAGAAACAAGTTCTTTTACTCTTCCTAGTGAATTCGATACAAATCAAACCTATGAAATTACATTCTGGGCAAAAAATGATACGAATAAAAATCAAACTGCTGTATATAAACAAGCAATAGAAGAATTTGAATCTTATTATCCAAATATCAAAGTGAATCTAAAGTTATATACAGACTATTCTAAGATTTATAACGATGTGATTACCAATATTTCAACAAATACAACACCAAATGTATGTATTACTTATCCTGATCATATTGCGACTTATTTATCGGGAAATAATACCGTAGTACCACTAGATTCCTTAATGAGTGATGAAAAATATGGACTTGGTGGAACAGAGGTAGCGTTTAATTCGGTAAAGAAAGAAGATATTATCGAAGAATACTTAAACGAATGTGTATTAAATGGGCAAACTTATGCTTTACCTTTTATGCGTTCTAGTGAAGTTGTTTATATGAATGCGGATTATATTCGTGAACTAGGTTACGAGATACCAGATGTATTAACTTGGGATTTTATTTTTGAAGTATCTGAAGCTGCCACAAAGAAAAATGAAGATGGCACATATGCTTTAAATGGGCAAAATGTCATGATTCCGTTTATTTATAAAAGTACCGATAACATGATGATTCAAATGTTAAAACAAAAAGGTGCTGGATATTCAGATGATAGCGGTAGTATAGAAATATTTAATGATGATACAAAAGAAATATTAAAAGAAATCGCAAAACACGCTTCTACTGGTGCATTTTCTACATTTAAGATTTCTTCTTATCCAGCAAATTTTCTAAATGCTGGTCAATGTGTATTTGCGATAGATTCTACTGCTGGATCAACATGGATGGGGTCTGATGCACCATTATCAGATATAGCAGAAGAAAATAAAGTGGATTTTGAAACAGTTGTTCGAATGGTACCACAATATGACACAAGTAATCCTTATATGATTTCTCAAGGACCTTCCATTTGTATCTTCAATAAAGAAGATAGTAGTGAAGTACTTGCGTCTTGGTTATTTGCGCAATACTTATTAACCGATTCTGTTCAAACTAGATATGCTGAAACAGAAGGGTATGTACCTGTAACAAGTTCCGCAAGAAATACGAGTGATTACCAAGATTATCTAAACCGTGAAGGTGAAGATAATTCAGATCATTACAAAATTAAAATCGAAGCGACAAAGATATTATTAGAGAATGTAGAACATACGTTTACTACTCCTGTATTTAATGGTTCAGCATCCTTAAGAGATGCAAGTGGGGCAATGATAGAAGATGTCGTTAAGGCAATTCGAAGAAGTAAAACAGTAGATGATACATTTATTGAAGAAGAATTTGAAAACGTAAAATCTTTGTATCGTTTAGATCAACTTACTTCTACTAGTACAGATACCCCTTTACCAACAACGGCGAAAGTATTATTATCTTCTCTTGTATTAGCGTGGGTTTTAATTGGAATTATTTTTGCAAAAAGAACGATAAATTCACGCTATAATAGACATTGAGGAAAAGGAAAGAAAAAAGATGAAAAATAGTAAAATCGTAATTTTAATGAGTGCAAGCATTCTTGCTTTAGCAGGATGTGGTTCTTCTAGTAGTTCGACATCTACTGCTACTCCTAGTGCTACAGCAACTTCTACTGCTGCAGAAGAAACAAGTAGTGATGTAATGAGCTATGCAGAATATGCAAGTGCTGCAATTGATTCAGAAGTAACAGTAGAAACTTATGTACAAGCTAAACAAGGCTGGTGGGAAAACAATGGCCAAGGAGTTGCGACAGTTTATACACAAGATGAAGATGGTGCATATTTCTTATACAACATGCCAATGACTGAAGAAGAGTATAACGAGCTTACAGAAGGCACAAAGATTAAAGTCACAGGTTATAAATCTGAATGGAGTGGTGAAGTAGAAATTACAGACGCAACATTTGAGATTGAAGATGGTTCTTATATCGCTGAAGCTGAAGATTTAACAGATGTTTTAGCTGATGAAGACGAATTAATCAAACATCAAAATGAAAAGGTAGCTTTTAAAGGTTTAACAGTATCTGCTTCTACTGACGCAGATGGTAATGAAGTTGCTTACCTATATAACTATGATGGTTCTGGTACACAAGGTGATGACCTATACTTCAATGTTGATTTAGATGGTAATACATATACATTCACTGTTGAATCTTACTTATGTGGTAAAGATACAGATGTATACAAAGCTGTTGAAGCATTAAATGTAGGTGACACAATCGATGTAGAAGGTTTCTTATATTGGTACAATGGTGTTAACCCACATATCACTTCTGTAACAGTAAAATAAATCACATATTTTTACAAACTTTAAACAAATTTTTACGATAGTTATTTGTTAGAGTATAAGCACACAAGGAAATCATACAAACCTTGTGATGAATCTCCCTTCAAATAACATGTAAATTATCCCTTTAAGTAAAAGACCTGCGGTAACAGGTCTTTTAC
>CAVIQY010000058.1:0-2452 GCA_963645035.1 bacterium
GCAGAGATAATTGGTAAAGCAACAACTTGTAAGATAGTAAATAGAATAGCATAGCTTCTATTTCTACCAGAGATTACATCACTTCTCTCACCCATTTTATATGACCAATAAATGCCATATAAACCAAAAGTAATAATAGATAAGAATAATACTAATCCTGAAGAAGCAGCTTTTTCTTCACCTGATAAATAGTTAATTTCAGTATTTAATTTTAGTTGCCAATAAATAAGATATATTCCAAAAGTAACGATAGATAAAATAATACAAATAGGAATAGATCTAGTGTTAATATTACCAGCATCTATAATTGGTCTACTTGAATAAGTTTCTTTTTCGTTTAAAGGTGAACCACAACTTGGACAGTATTTTGTGTTATCACTACATTTTTCTCCACAATTAGGACAATACTTCATAAAGACACCCTCCCTTAAATAAATAGATGACTTTCGTCACCTATATTGTATAACGCTAAAATTAAATTTCTATTAAATAAATCGTAATTATTAATTATCTTTTTCAGGTAAATAGAAAATCTGTTCACCATCTTTAGATAACATATAATTACCACGAGCATAACTCTGGATATAGTCTGGATCTTGAAGCTTTTCTTTCTCACTTGTGTAATAAGAATTTTCATCTTTTACTTCTTGATAGCGAGCATTTGCTTCTTTTAATTCTTTATTTAAGTTTTGATAAATAAGAATCTCATTAAATCCAACATATAGCATATATAGGCTAAAACCAAGAAAACCAAAACAAATTAGTTTTGTAAATGGAGTTAGCTTCTTTTTTCTTTTCTTTGTTTTCTTCTTTATTTCTGTCATAACCAAATTTAAGCATGTTTTTTTAGGATAATCAAGAAACAGTATCTTCGTTGATTACTTCATACATTGATACAGCATCTTTTTTTCTTTTAATTTCTTCAACAGAGAGAATACGAATCTTCATTCTTCGATTACCAAATGTGATTGTTACTTCATCTCCAACTTTTACATCTGTAGAAGGTTTGGCAATACGACCATTGATTTCTATACGCTCATTTAAAGCTAATTCTTTTGAAATCGTTCTTCTTTTTAAAATATGAGATACTTTTAAAAATTTATCTATTCTCATGTAATGCCTCCTTACTTCTTTTGATTACTTCTATTACTAAATTTAAACTATTTTTAGTTTTAGGAATAGAAGCTGTAATCTTTTGATTTTTATATCTTAGAGAGATATCTTTAGATAATTTAGAGAATATTTCAAATAGTTTTACACCATCCACATGATCACTAAAATCTTTAGAGAAAGTGATTTCATAAGTATTGTTAATTTCTTTATAACTATCGATATCTTTTTCATTTAATAAAATATCTAGTTTTCTCTTTGTAAATAACATATCTACTTCATTCGGTAATTTACCATATTCATCTTTAACTTTTTCTTGATATGTAGATAATTCATCTTCTGAAGTAATACGATCAATCTCTTGATACATTGTTAATTTATCATAATCATCAGGCGCAAACTTTTTAGGAATATAGCTTGTACTATTAATATTCGCTCTTTTAACAATTTGTTTTTCTTCTTTTTGTATACCCTTTTTCCGTTCAATCGCTTCTTCAAGCATTTCCATATACATATCGATACCTACTGTATCGATAAAACCTGATTGATTAGGTCCTAAGATATCACCAGCACCACGAATTGTTAAATCTCTTAAGGCAATCTTATAACCACTACCTAAACGAGCAAATTCTTTGACCGCTTGTAATCTTTTTGAAGCTGTTTCATTTAATTGTTTTCTAGGTGGTACAAGAAGATAAGCATACGCAACACGATTACTTCTACCTACTCTACCTTTAATTTGATAGATTTGGGATAAACCAAAATCTTGGGCATTATCAATTAAGATTGTATTTGCATTAGGAATATCAATACCATTTTCAATAATGGTTGTACAAACAAGAATATTAATTTCTTTATTTGTAAATTGATACATCACATTTTCAACATCATCACGATTCATTTTTCCATGAACGATACCAATTTTCGCATCTTTGATTTCATGTTGTAAGGTACGGGCAATGTTATAAATCTTATCGATATTGTTATATAGATAGAATACTTGTCCATCACGAGATAATTCTTTTTCAATTGCATCAACGACTAAACTTCTACTTTTTTCGACAACATATGTTTGTACATTGTAACGATTATCAGGTGGTGTTTCGAGTTGGGATAATTGACGAATACCAATTAAAGACATTTGTAAGGTACGAGGAATAGGTGTAGCACTTAGTGTTAAGACATCAATACCTACTTTCATTTCTTTTATCTTTTCTTTATGTTCGACACCAAATCTTTGTTCCTCATCGACTACAAGTAGTCCTAAATCTTTAAAGACAACATCTTTGCTTAAGATTCTATGTGTTCCAATTAAGATATCTACTTTACCTTCTTTTAATTC
>CAVIQY010000058.1:2720-15522 GCA_963645035.1 bacterium
GCTTTTGCTTGATCACGAGTTAAATCATATGGAAATTCATTTTCAAACTTTAATTGTTCTTCACTATCTTTAGCATAGGCGTGTCCTATATGTTCTTCACGTTGGGAATATAAATTCACTAGTCTTTCGGCAATGTTATTTACATTTTCTTCAAGACGTTTCTTTGTTTTCTCCCATTCATCACTACCTAATTTATTTAATTTCGGTACGACACCTTCTCTAGAAACAAACTTACGAACAAGTCTAAATTGTTCTAATGGTACAAGTAACTCTGCATTTCCTCGATAAATAATACGTAAAAAATCACGGATAGCACCTTGTATTTCACGTGTTTCTATTCCTAAATATTGTCCTACACCATGTTGAGCATGGACAACATAATCCCCTTTTTCTAGTTCATCATAATGATGAATCACTTCTGCATTTTTAAACTTATTTTCGTATCTACCAGAATGGCGATGAATTTCAAATAATTCACTTTCACTGACTAATACAAAATCTTGATAGATAAATCCTTGGGTAAATGAATCAACACAAATAGAAAAACCATTAGAAATAGAATCTTCTTCTTTTATAAGTTGATAGGATATCTTTTCTTCTTTACAAGCATTAGTAATTCTATCTATTTCTTTTTCATGTACAGCAATGACAACAGTTTTATATTCTTTTAATAATCTTAGTTTTACATTTAAAGATTCATTAGGTAGATGTAATTCTTCTATATCTACAATTTGATTATGAATTGGATCTTCATTAATTTTTTTACATGATTTACCAATGTTTTGTGATTCATGATATACAGTAAATTTAGGTAGTAACTTCTTTTCTTGAACCATTTCTTGGATATAAGAAGTCGTTTCTGTAACAAGATGTTTTGTGCTTTCTTCAATTAATTCTGGATCAGAATAAATTAGTAAAGGTTTATTCATGTAATCCCATAAACCATATGTTTTCTTTAAGAATGCTGTATAAGGATATAATCTAGCTTCACATATATTTTGTTTAATTAATTCTAAATCATTTTCAATAGAAGAAGATAACATCACATCATCTAACTTATTTAATAAGTCTTTCGTTCCTTGTACGATTTCTTCACTATCTTCTTTACTAAATAACAAATCACTAGCAGGTACAATATCAATTTCTTGTATAGGAACAATTGTTTTTTGTGTTAAGACATCAAAGAAACGGATACTTTCAATTTCATCATCAAAGAATTCTACACGAACAGGTTGCGTATGATTAATAGAAAAGATATCAATAACGCCACCTCGACTAGCAAAAGATAAAGGTTGATCAATATGTGAAGATTGAAAATAACCTATCTTAATTAATTTTCTTTTTAGTTCTTCAGGATCTTCTATATTACCTACTTTTAAGGTAAAACACCCTTCTTTAAATAATTCAGGTGAAGGTAAATGTCTAAGAATACCACTAGGACAAGTTACGACAATCTGATTTGTATTTTTTAATAAAGATGCGAGTGTTTCTACTTTATTTGCACGCATTTCAGGACTAGATGCGATAGCTTCTACTCTTAGTGATTCATCTGCGCCAAAAAGAGCACATTCATCTTCACTTAAGAAAGATAAGATTCTTTCATATAGACGTTGTGCTTGATATAAGTTATTTTTGATGACAATCATTGGTCTAGGCTTCTTTTTATAAGATGTCGCAATCACTAAAGCTTCTTCAATTAGAGAGATTAGAGGTAAAGTACCTTTATTTTGATCTAATTGTAAGACAACAGGATTATCATCAAGTTGATGTAGTATTTCTTCTTTGATCATTTCTTAATGTTATATTTTGACATAATTAAATGTAATGGTTCAGTTACCCAAGCAATAGCTGCTTCACTAGAAAATTCTAATGCATGATTAAAATCTTCTTGTTCAGCTTTAGGTACAGGAGAAAGAACCCAATCAGGAACTTTATCATGTTCCCCTCTATCACTATGACCTACACCGATACGAATACGAGTGATATCACTAGTACCTAATTGTTCAATGATAGACTTCATTCCTTTTTGTCCACCACTACTACCCTTACTTCTAATGCGAACAGAACCTGTAGGTAAGTCCATATCATCATGCATAATTAATATATCTTCTGGTTCGATATGAAAATAATTCACGGCTTGACTTACAGCATGTCCTGATTCATTCATATACGTTAATGGTTTCATGAGTAATACATTTTCACCATTGATATTTACTTTTGCACATAAGGCATTCCATTTTTCACTAAATGTAACATTAGATAGCTTATTTACTAATTTATCCATAGCCATAAAGCCACTGTTATGTCTAGTTTTTTCATATTCTTTTCCAGGATTACCTAATCCAACAATTAATTTCATTGCTTATCCTCTTTATCTTCTTCTACTTCGTCTGTTTTTTCAGTTTCTTCTGTTTCTTCTTGGATGACATCATTTTCTAAACCTAATTCTTTAATCCAACGATTACCAAGTGGAGTTTTATCAAATTCTCTTACATCAGATAAGATTTCATTAAATTTAGCAGTATCATTTTGTTTCTTATAGATAGCAGCTAACATAGTACTAATAATATTTTTATATAAGCCAATAAGTTGTTTAGAATATTTATATTCAGAATATTCACCATTTAATACTTTCTCATAGAAACCTTGACCTAAATCTTCTTCATTTTTATAAAATTTTTCATTTTCTTTCGATAATGTATAAACTAATGTATCACTAGCTTTAACATTACTTAATTTATCATTTAATAATTGAGCTAGTTCTAGATTATTTTCTGTATATAAGAAATGAGGAATAATCAAATATAGATAGAAGAAAGCATCTTCATTTATCGCAATCTTACCATCTTTACTTGTTAAAACATTTAGGTCTAATGAATCTAATGTTTTCTTAAAATCTTCATCTTTATGATAATAAGCAGCTCCCCATAAATGTACGACTCTACATTTTTGTAAGTATTCTGCATTTTTTTCTTCTTGTTCAACTTGTTCAGCTAATTCAAAGAATTTAGCTTCATCATCAAAACTATTCATTAAATTTGTTAAATTAGATGAACGTTTAGATTGCATACGTATTCCTAATATTTGAAATATAACCATTGCGATAAGTGCAATTAATAAAATGTTCCAATTCATATAAAGCCTCCAATAGCTTATTTATTATAACTGTAATCATGAATTGATACAAAATCATATCCATAGGAAAAGCTGTATAAATCTAAATATGAGTAAAAAAACATCATAAAATGAAAAAAATATGATAACTAATTGATAAAGTGATAATGTAAGCCCTTTCTTAGTTTGACAATTTATCTTGCTAAAAGTAGAATATTAAAGCAAATGTTCAAATGGAAGGGGTGGCGTGAATGAAAAGAACATACCAGCCAAGTAAAAGAAAAACAAAGTCGACACATGGATTTAGAGCTCGTATGAGCACAGTCGGCGGACGTAAAGTCTTAGCAAGGCGTAGAGCTAAAGGTAGAAAAGTACTTTCTGCTTAAAGAATAAGCCACCGATAAGGTGGCTTTTTTAAACTGATTATGAAGAAAAAGAATCGTGTTAGAAAATCAGATGAATTCCAAGAAATGATTCAACATTCTAAGAAAAAAGCAAACGAATCATTTGTTTTTTACTATGCTCCAAAAAAAGAAGCAGAATGTCGTATTGGAATTACCCTCTCTAAAAAAATTGGACATGCGGTTGATCGCAATCGATATAAAAGACAAGTTAGGATGATGTGTGAAGAACTAGTGGATTTTAAAGAATATCCATATGACATTGTTCTAATTGTACGCTTTGCATATCGTGATAAAGACTATGCGTTTAACAAAAATAACTTGGAAAAACTGCTTGTAAAAGCTACAATTAAATAGTTAATGTATAAAAAGGAGTAACCATGAAAATTTCAGGCTCAAAGAAAAGGTTATTAATGTTCGGATTATTGCTAGTAGCAGTAGTGATGACAACAGGTTGTTCAGCACCTACAAATAGTGATGGATCCGTTAAATTAATAGAAGTAACAACAACATTTAAAGAAACAATGGAATCAGAAAACTGGTTCAATGCATTACTAGTATGGCCATGTGCACAAATACTAAATAAGTTAATTCCAACAACAGGTGTTGTAGGAGCATTAATTGTATTAACAGTATTAGTAAATGCTATCTTACTTGTATTTACATTAAAGTCACAAATTGCTACACAACAAATGCAATTATTACAACCAGAAATGGACCGCTTACAACGTAAATACGAAGGTAAGACAGATGATGCTTCTAAGATGAAGATGGCAAATGAAATGCAAGCATTATATAAGAAATATAATGTTAATCCATTCTCTACAATGCTAACAATGTTCATCCAATTCCCAGTAATTATTGCAATGTATCAAGCAGTACAAAGAAGTGCTTTATTAAAGAAAGGTACATTCTTAGGATATAACTTAGATGTTACACCACTTAATGGTATTAAGAATTTACAATTTATTTATCTTGTCATTTTCTTAATTATGTTAGGTTGCCAATTCTTATCTACTCAACTTCCTATGATTTTAGCGAAGAAGAAAGCTAAGGAAGATGCAGAAAAACATCACCGCAAACCACAAGAATCATCTATGGGTAGTCAACAAAAGATGATGCAAATCTATATGTTAGCAATGATTGGTGTATTTGGATTAATGTGGCCAACAGCGATGAGTATTTATTGGGCAGTTAACTCTCTTGTAACAATTCTAAAAACTCTTTTAGTACAAAAGATTATTAATAAGAAGTCTATGGAGGCATAAACATGAATTACTACACAGAGAAAAATATTGAAGATGCTTTAGCAAGTGCTGCTGCGGAAAAAGGTTGCGAAGTAAGTGATTTAAAATATTTCGTAACAGAAGAGAAAAAAGGTTTATTAGGATTAGGTGCTTCTGTAACAATTGGTGCTTATACAATGGAAGATGTTAAAGAATTCTTATTTGATTATCTTGGAAACTTCTTCGTTGGTATTGATCAAGATATTGAAGTATCAATCGAAGATAAAGTAGATAGCTTTATTGTTAGATTAAACGCTGATAACAATGCCGTCCTTATCGGTAAGATGGGAAAGACATTAGCAGCATTTAATACAGTTGTTAGAAGCGCATTAAATTCTGAATTCAAAGCAAGAATTGATGTATTAATTGATGTTAACAACTATAAGAGTGATAGATACTCTAAATTAGTTCACTTAGCTAAGCGTACAGCTAAACAAGTTCAAAGATCACATGTTGATGCTGAATTAGATCCTATGAGTAATGATGAACGTAAAGTAATTCATAAAGCATTAGGAAATTGGCATAACATTCGTACAGATAGCGAAGGTGAAGGTAGTGATAGACATATCTGCATTCGCTATGTAGCTGATCCTGTTGAAGAAACAGAAGCTGTAGAAGAAGTAGCTGCAGAACAAGAATAAAAGAAAAAAAGATTGAAGAAATGAGAAATAAACTCAAAGTATTCAATCTTTTATTTTGTGATTTCAATATGTTTAGATAATTTAGTGATTCTTAGATTTAATCCGTTCACAAGTAAATTAATGCGTTTATCGCTTAAATCAATTTTATCTTTATACTTTTCAAGTAAAGTACGATATTCTTCACAAAGACCATCTAAATCATTGATGTGAATATCACAAATATTTGTTCCAAGTATATGTAAAATATCTTCATAATCTTTATTTGTATTGGTAAAAAACTTACCACTACCATGTGAAAAATTGATTTCATTAATGTATTTATCACATTCCATACTTTGACCAGTATCAAATATTGGTGTGGTTCTAACCCACTCTAATGTATTTACATTTCGGATAATGCCAAAATTTTTAAGGTGTCTATCCGTGTTAAGCATTAAGTAATCTACAATGAACATATTTTCTATGTTTTTTCTAGCGTTAGGAACATGATGCTTTTCTAAAATAGAAATATAAAATTCATAATCATTGATATTATTAGGTTTCTTTTCTGATTTTAAAATATCATAAGCAGAAATAATTTCTTCATCTTCAGTAATGAAATTATCACATTTAGATACTAATTTTGTTTTAGCGTTCCATTCAACTCGATAATCACAATAATCAAATCCAAGTCTTTTACTTATATTAGACGCAAGCCACTCATTTAATGGCTCTTCTCTACTTTGGGTATAAGTTCCTTTTACCAAAACTCTTTTACCATCTTCAATGATCCATCCTTTTTGTAACATACCATCAGTTGTGTTATTTGGGGAACGAAGAATTGCTTTATCTGTTGAATGAGTGGAATTTGAAGAACTATCTAAAGATGCTTCTAGATAAGCTTCATATTCGAAATCATTTGTAAAAAAGTTAATATCTTTCCAACTAATATTACTATTTTCTTCTTTTAGCCAATATTGATCCGATAAAGATAATGCATATGCTTTATTTGATAATTCTTCAGGTGAAGAAACATTTAGTTTTTCTAATAGCTTTTCTAAATCTTTTCTCCAAGAAGGAATACCTCTTCCTTTAAACCAATTATTTGTATCTTTTAAGACATTAGATCCTTTTGTTTTAGTTGAATTCAGAATAGATAAAGGAGCGTAGTCTATATGATAAATTTCATATATCTTTTCGATGATATTAAATGTTGTATTGTATTCTATCGACATTATTTCTGTATTTTTATTCATCAATATACATTTCATATACTTTCTCCTTTCTGTTCGCTTTATATATTTATAGACTAATCGGTTCTTTAATTTTTATACCATCTTCTAAGGCTGCTTCTAACCAAGCTTTTTTTGCGTCTAGTGCATTAGCTATTGCAATTTCTTTCGTTTCTCCACAAGTGATACAACCTGGTAAATCGGGAAAAGAAATGACAAATCCACCTTCATTTTGATCTTCTATGATTTCCATTTTATAGGATATTTTCAAGTAATCTTGTATCGTTTTCATCGTGTATGTCTCTCTTCATTATCATAAGAATTCTAAATGGATTTATCAATAAATTTATAAAATTTGGGCTATAGCACAAAATATAAATATCGGTGTACAAAAATATGTCCAACAATAAAAAATATATGTAGTAAAATCTAAATGGAAGAGAAAAACAAATACAAATAATTAAAAGAAAGGTTGGGGAACATGAAATTTATTCACATATCGGATCTACACTTTGGTAAGAATTTATTTGGTTATTCTATGATTAGTGAAGGGGATCAACCATATTGGACAGAACAATTTTATCAATTAGTTGATGAAGAAAAACCAGATGCGATTTTAATATCAGGTGATGTATATGATAGAGGTGTACCACCTAGAGAAGCAGTAGAATTATTAGATTTATTTATTACAACATTAGCTGAAAAAGATATTCCTATTTTAATGATTGCAGGAAATCATGATTCAGGCACCAGACTTGCCTTTGGATCGAATCTTTTAAAAGATAGAAAAGTTTATATAGCAGGAGAAATACAGAAAGAAGTAAAACATATTACATTAAATGATGAATATGGTCCTGTTACTTTTTGGCTTGTTCCATACTTATTCCCAGCAGCAGTACAAGTTGCTTTAAATGATGACACAATCGTTGGATATGATAAAGCAATGAGAAGCTTACTAAAAGCACAAGATATTGATTTTACAAAACGTAATGTAATTTTATCTCATCAAACAGTTATGGATAATGGTACTTCACCAGAAATGGAAGGTTCTGAAACAGCTATTGGTGGAGTTGGAGATATTGATGTTAGTGCTTATGAAGGATTTGATTATGTTGCGTTAGGACATATTCATGCGGCACAAAAAGTAAAAGAAGAAAATATAAGATATGCAGGATCACCACTTTGTTATCATTTTGGAGAATTAAGAAAAGCAAATAAAGGACCTGTAATTGTTGAATTAAAAGATAAAGGTGAATTTAGCTATCGTATAGCCAAATTACCTGTTCTTCATCAATTAAGAGAAATCAAAGGCTTATATAATGATATTTTGCAAGAAGAAACATCAAATACAAATAAAGATGAATATCTACGTGTTGTAATATCAGATGAACTTGTGCCACAAGATTGTAGACAAAACTTATTATCGATATTTGAAAAGAAAAATAGTAAGTTAATGGAATTAGTTCATGAACCAGCGAATAGAACAAAAGTATTAGAAGATGTTTATACAGGAAAAGAAAGTAAAACATTAGATGAATACTTTAATGATTTTTATCGAACACGTAATAATGATGAATTTCCTAGTGAGAAAGATCAAAGTTTAATTACTTTAATTGCAGAACAAGTTAAACATGCATCAGAAGATGAAAAAGTAGATCAACCAGCAAAAGATGATATTGAAAAAATTATCGCATTTGTAATGAAACAGGAGGAAGCTAAATGAAACCATCAATATTAAAAATGAAAGCTTTTGGTTCATATGCAGAAGAAACTACGGTTAATTTTGATGAACTAAATACAGGCTTATATCTTATTACAGGTGATACTGGAGCAGGAAAGACAACGATTTTTGATGCGATGGTTTATGCCTTATATGGTGAAGCAAGTGGAACTGGAAGAGAAGGTGCGATGCTACATAGTGATTATGTAGATAAAAGTGTAGATACTGTAGTTACACTTGAATTCATGCATCAAGGTAAAAAATATAGAGTAGAAAGAACGATACACTATTCTAAGAAACAAGATGGTAGTGGATATGGTGATGTACCTACACAAAAAGCGACTTTATATGAATTAGACACAAATGTTGTTTCAGAAAAATCCACAAAAGTAACAAGTCGTATCACAGAAATATTAGGATTAGATGCGACACAATTTAAACAAATCATTGTATTAGCACAAGGGGAATTCCAAAAATTCTTAACTGCAAGTAGTGAAGAAAGAAATGAAATTTTAGGTAAGTTATTTGATAATAGCCCTTATGTTCGTTTCCAAAATAGATTAAAAGAAGCTTACAAAGAATTA
Organism: bacterium; assembly: GCA_963645035.1. Classification (GTDB taxonomy): domain Bacteria; phylum Bacillota_I; class Bacilli_A; order Erysipelotrichales; family Erysipelotrichaceae; genus Bulleidia. Next base: position 11,678 of record CAVIQY010000058.1, read on the forward strand.
GAAAACAAAGTAAGTAATGAAACAAATGAAATAGAAATAAAGATGAAATCTTTTGATTACCCAGAGGGTGAAGATGAACTTCTTTATTCTTTTAATCATCCTAATTGTATAGAGAATATTCATACACTTGTAGAAACAGAAAAAAGTAATCTAGAAGATGAGAAAAAGACTGATGTGACTTCTAGAAAAGTACAAGCAGAATATCAAAATAAAGAATTAGATTTTTTGCAGGAACAAGACAATAAATATAAAGAACTCATTTCTCATCAAGAAGAAAATGATAATTTAGATCAAACTCTAAAAAATATAGAAGAAATACATAATCGCGTTACACCAGTAAAAGAAGATTATGAGAAAAATAAAGAACGTTTTCTAAATAATGAAACACAAATCAAAAATAAATCTGTTGAATTAGGACAAGCAGAAGAAAAGAAAAAGGCAATAGAACTAGAATATGTAAAGATTGATGATTTAAGAAAATACAATGAGCAATTATCAATACAAAAAGAGAATTTAAACAAAGAACTAGAGAGTTTTAAACCTCTAAACGAAAAGAAGCTAGAGTATCAAAATGAATCTAATAAGCAAGAGGCATTAATTAAAGAAGTAAGTACTTTAGAAGTAGAGAAGAAAGATTTAGAGCAGAAAAAAGAGGATATCCAACAAAAGAAAGTTGCGATTAAAGATGATGTAGAAAAATATACAGAAAGAAAAATAAGTCTTGATGAAGCAAGTAAAAAATATACTTCTTTAGTAAGTAAAGATGGTTTAATTGATAAATATAAGCTAATCGTAAAAGCATTAAATGGTATTAAAGAAGATAAAGAAAATTTACTAAAAAAGATTCAAGAAACACAAGATAAGAATAAGAAATATAGTAATTTAAATGAAGCATTTCTAAAAGGACAAGCTAGTGTTTTAGCGAAAGAATTAAAAGTAGAATTAGAAACGAAAGATGAAGCGACTTGTCCTGTATGTCAAAGTCATTTAATTAAATGTGATTGTTCTAGACTAGTTGTAAAAGAAGATGAACTTATTTCTAAAGATATTGTCGATGAAGCAAGGAAAGAACTAGAACAGTGTGAAAAAGAACAAAATAGTCTAAATACTAGCTTAGAAAGTAAGAAGAGTAAATTAGAAGCCGATAAACAAAATATTCTAGATTATGCTAGTCAAATGAATCTTACAATAAACTCTTTTGAAGAATTCAATCAAGAGTATCTTTTAAATCTAAAAAATGAACTATTTAAAGATAAAACAGAAAAAGAACAAGTGTTTGCTTTGTCTGAAAAAGCAAAAAAAGATGAACAAGGATATGATCAAGCATTAAAAGAAATTGAAAATAAACAAAAAGAGAATAATTCTAAGTATGAAAGTAAGAAGAAAGAATTAGATGCTAAAAATATTCTACTTGCGACAATTAAAACAGAATTAGAAAATATTGAAAAATCACTACAGGGTCATACAGAAGAAGACACAAATAAAGCACTTCAAGATGTAACAAGACAAATTAAAACAAATGAATTGAATATCAATAAGATTACTAAGAGCTATGAAGATATACAAACAGAATATAGTAGAATTCATGGATCATTAGAAGAATTAAAGAAAACAAATGAATCTTATAAAACAGAATTAGAAGATAGCTTTAAAAATTATCAAATTGCTTTAACAGAAAATAAGTTAAAAGATGAAGATGACTATAATCAAGCAATCGCTGTAGCATTACCAGATATTAGAAAATGGATTAGTCATACAAGAGAAAACATCCAAAAATATCGAAATGAATTAAAATCTGCTGAAGACCGTTTAAATGAACAAAAAGAAAAATGTAAAGAATATAGCTATGTAGATTTAGTAAGACTACAACAAGAATTAGATGATGTAATTGAGAACATTAATACATTAACAGAGCAAAAAGATGAATTAAGTAAACATTACAATAATCATGAATCTACATTAAAATTCATCAAAGAAAAGAACGAAAACATTCAAAAATATACACCAGCTAAAGAAAGATTAAAAAAATTATCTAGTTTAGCTAACGCTACAGTTAATACTGAAGGTGGAAAAATCACCTTTGATCGTTATGTAATGGGAAATGCATTTGCGGAAATATTAGAAGCTGCGAATGTACATTTATCTATTATGGCTGCAGGAGAATTTGAACTCATCCACCAAACTAGAGGTGAAGGAAAGAGTTCACAAGCAGGACTAGGCATAGATGTATTGGACGTATTTACTGGTGAGCAAAGAAAACCAGAATCTTTATCAGGTGGGGAAAAGTTCCAAGTTTCAATGTCTTTAGCACTAGGTTTATCCGATGTAGTACAAAATCATGCGGGTGGTAAGAAAATCGACACAATGTATATTGATGAAGGCTTTGGTACATTAGATGAAGATGTTTTAAGTAAAGCAATCGATGTATTAAATACAATTGCAGGAGATTCAAGACAAATTGGTATTATTTCGCATGTGGAAAGATTAGAAGAATCTATCACACAGAAAATAGTTGTCAAAAAGACAAATAAAGGAAGTACTTTACAAATTGTAAAATAATTCTTTGAAAGAATAAATTTAGATTTTCAAATATTGAAAAAAGTCTGAGAATTAACAGTTTTATATTTAAAAATTTTAGCTTAAGAATAACCAAAATTTGCTAAGACAACAAAATCTTATACTATAATGTACTCGTGTTTAATACACGAGGAGGAAAGAAATGAATTTCAAGAAAGTTTCTGCTTCAATTTTTGCATTTGCATTATTAGCAGGATGTGGTTCTTCTTCAGGAACTGCAACAACTACTACTTCTGAAGCTGCTTCAGAAAGTGACGCAACGGCTACTACTAAGATTGATGATCTAAAGATTGAATTCGTACCATCTAAAGACGCTGATGTTATCAAGACAGGTACTGAAGGATTAGATCAATTAATCATTGATGAAATGGCAAAACACGGTTATGAAATCGGAAAAGTAGACATCACAGTTGGTACTAACTATGACGCTACAGGTGAAGCTCTTGCGAGTGGTGCTATTGATTTAGGTTGGTTACCTGGTGGAACTTATGCTTTATATTCTGATGAATGTGAAGTTATTCTTACAGCAACTAGAAATGGTTTAAGCAATGACTCAACTGATCCTAAGACTTGGAATGGTGAAGAAAATGCTACAACAAAAGATGGACCACAAGTTACTTACTATCGTTCATTAATCTATGCTACACCAAGCGAATATGGTAAAGAATTAGCTGCTAAAGTTAATGCTGGTGAAGAACTTACTTGGGATGATTTAAATAAAGCTACTTGGGCTGTTCAAAAGACATCAAGTTCAGCTGGATATATCTACCCAACATTATGGTTAATGGAAAACTATGATGGTAAGAAGATTTCAGATTTAGACAATGTTGTACCACTAGATAGTGGATATGGAACAGCATTTGATCAAGCTGCTCATGGATTAGTTGATATTATCGTTTGCTATGCAGATGGTCGTAACGATTATGAAGCTGCTTGGACATTACCAGAAGATCAAAAAGATGAAACAGGTAAACAGGGATTTGGACGTACAGATTCTATCTGGAACGAATTAAATGTTATCGGTGTAACAGAAGGTATCTATAACGATACAGTTGCTATTACAAAAGAAAACAGTGATGTTTACAATCCTGAATTTATCGCTGCTATCCAAGATTCTTTAATCAATATCATTGGTACAGAAGAAGGACAAAAGATCTTCAGCGTATACTCTCATACAGGATATGCTAAAGCTGTAGATTCAGATTATGACGGTGCTCGTAAAGCTTTACAAGCAGTTAGTGAATAATTAAAATCTAATATCTTAAATG
>CAVIQY010000059.1:0-15271 GCA_963645035.1 bacterium
GGTATTTTATATTTCTTAAAATTCATATTAGAAAAAATAATAAAAGAAAAAAGATTAAATCGAATATTACTTGTCATAAATTTTTTATTATGTATTTTTTATCATTTTCCTTTTGCTTTAACACAATATCTAATTTTTAATTTTATTAAGCAATTCGATTTACCTTATAACAATAGAATAGGATTAAGTTATATCTTAATTATGATTCTTTTTCCTTCTTATATCACAAGTATCAGTTTTTTAATTCCAATGATTTATCGATTAATTCATGACCAAAAAGAGTTACGTTTTTTAATTTTTTCGATCATACAAAGTATTTCTTTTCATGAAATATCTATTTTAAAACTAGTCTTTTTTAGAGTATTAGTTATTTCATCTGGTTTTATCACGTTCTGTGGTTGGTTAACAATTCTTATCCCATTTTTTCCAATACAACTAGTCACAAAATTATATGAAAAGTTATTATCCATTTTTAATGTATGTATACTTAATGGTAGCCCTGTAGGAATAATATTTATTCTATTTATTATTTGTTTTATTCCGTTTTTAAAACAAAAGAAACTTGTTCGTTTACTAATCTCTATTTATTATCTTTTTATGTATTTTGGTTTATTTCATCCTTTTGGAGAATTTACCTTTATGAATGTTGGTCAAGGAAATGCACTTCTAATTCGAGCACCTTTTAATACACAAAACATCTTAATTGATACAGGAAAAACATCACAATATGAAAAAGTAAAAGATTATTTAGAAAGTAAATCGATAAAGAATATCCATCATCTAGTGATTACCCATTATGATGAAGATCATTCTGGTAATATTGATTCCTTAGAAAGAGATTTTAACGTCATTGAACTAAATGATTCAAAAGAAGATATATGTTATAAAGATATCTGTCTTTATCAAATTAATCCAATATCTAACGAGGATACAAATGAAAGTTCTCTTGTATTTATTACAAAGTTAAATGGTCTAAATTATTTAATTATGGGTGATGCGACAAAGGAAAGTGAAAAAGAAATATTAAAGATTTATCCAAATCTAAAAGTAGATATCTTACAAGCTGGACATCATGGATCAAAAACCAGTTCTTCAGAAACATTTATTGAAGAAATCCAACCAAGTATCGCCGTATTTTCTTGTGGAAATTATTCCTATTATCATCATCCTAGTGAAGAAGTAGTTGCTTTATTTAAGTCCTTAAAAATAGACATGCTAAATACACATGAAGTAGGGGATATTTCTTTTATCTTTTTCCCTATCGGTAACTTACTTATTACGGCAAGCCATAAAATAATATATCTTAAATAACCCCAATTCTTGATATAATGGATACTAGTTTAGGAGGATTTACTTTGATTTATTTGTTAGATGGAAAAGAAACTTATTATTTATCCAAAAAGAAAAATGATTTACTTCATCGTAAAGATTTAAATCGTGACAATATTACAATTATTGACGGGAATACCAAAAGTGAATCATTAATGAGTGATATCTATTCTTTATGTAGCACCATTTCTTTATTTGGAGAAAAAAGAGTGGTTGTCGTAGATGATGCCTATTTTTTAAAAACTAAATCTTCCACAAAAAAAGAATCAACAAAGAAAGCAAAGACAAATACCTCTGCTGAAATATTAGAAAGCTATTGTAAAGAACCTAATGAAGATACAGATTTAATTTTTTATTGTTTTGGGTACGATGCGGATAAGCGAACAAAAGAATTTCAAATCTTAAATTCTTATGTAGGCAAAACAGTTAATCATATTCATTTTGGTGAACCACAAGGATATGAAATTACAAATATCATTGATAAAGCATTAAGAGATAACCAAATTACTCTAACAAAAGGTGCGAAAGATGAACTATTGCTTAGAATTAATGGTTCTATTACTGTTTTCTATTATGCTTTAGATAAATTAAAACTATATGGTGAAAAGAAACTAGATGAAAATGATATTGCTCATTTAGTTAGTGCGAATTTAGAAATCAATCGTTGGAAACTTGGTAATGCCTTTTTATCAGGAAATATGAATGCTGTATTTAGAGCATATGATGAAATGATTGAGATTGAAGGTATGCAAGTTGTTGGGATTATTCCATTACTAGCGTCACAAATACGTGGTGTATATAACAGTATGGTTTGTGATGAAGAAGGCATGAGTGAAGTAGAAATTAAAAGTTATGCAAAAAGAAATTTTCCATTAAAAGATATTCGTAGTGCTAGTCGCTTTAATAGTACAGATTTATTAAAAATATTAAGTGAACTAGCAAAACTTGATCAAGATATTAAAAGTGGTAAAGTAGCAGGAAAGATAGAATTTGAAAACTTATTGTTGAGGTATTTATAAGATGCAATCTCTAAAAGAATTATATAAAGTTGGTAAAGGACCTAGTAGTTCTCATACTTTAGGCCCAGAAAGAGCTTGTAAGCTATTTAATCAAGTTTATGGAGCTTTTCCTTATTACGAAGCAGAATTATTTGGATCTTTGTCTTTAACAGGTAAAGGACATGGTACGGACGCGGTGATTCAAAATACATTACTTGGTGAAACAAAAGTTATTTTTTCTTTAGAAGTAAATGAAGATTTCCCTAATGGATTTTATATTCGTGCCTATGATGAAAAACATGAATTAAAAGAAAAATGGACCGTATTTTCTATTGGTGGAGGAACAATCCAAATCAAAGAATATCCTGTGAATTTTGATCAAGAAATTTATCAAGAAAATAGTTATAAAGAAATTACGAAAGTATTACAAGAAAAAAATATTCGTTTATTAGATTATATTTATGGATATGAACCTGATTTAAAAGATTATCTAAAAGAAATTGTTCAAAGTGAAATAGATTGTGTAAATCGCGGATTAACTACTGAAGGAATCTTACCTGGTAAATTACAATTAGCTCGTAGTGCAAAAAAGTTATATGCTTCTAGTCAATTAGAAACTGGTGAAGAACAAAAACGATTAAAATTAATGGCTTACGCTTACGCAGCTAGTGAAGAAAATGGGGCAGGGCATACTTGTGTTACCGCTCCTACAATGGGCGCAACTGGTGTTATCGCATCACTAGTTTATTACTATATTGAAGATGAACATAGAACTGTAGAAGAAGTAAGTGATGCTTTAGCAATAGGTGGTATATTTGGTAATTTAATTAAACAAAACGCTTCTATTTCTGGTGCTACAGCAGGATGCCAAGCCGAAATTGGTGCTGCGGTATCGATGGCAAGTGCTTCCATTAGTTATTTAGAAGGACAAGATTTAAAAACGATAGAATATGCGGCAGAAATTGGTATGGAACATAATTTAGGATTAACTTGTGATCCCGTTATGGGTTATGTTTTAATTCCTTGTATTGAGCGGAATGCCATGGGTATTTGTAGAAGCGTTGATGCAGCAATTCTTGCTAAACATATGTCTACGATTAAAGGTCATTTAGTTTCTTTTGATACTGTAGTAAAAACAATGAAAGAAACAGGTTCACAAATTCCAATTACCTTAAAAGAAACATCACAAGGTGGTTTAGCAAAGGAATTTACTAATGATTGAACAAGTTGTTCACCCACTAAAACTAGTATTTGATGATGAATCTAAAGTGTTAATACTTGGTTCATTTCCTTCTATTATTTCTCGAAAAGAAATGTTCTATTACGCAAATAAAACAAATCGTTTTTGGAAAGTATTAGCACAAATTTATGATGAAGAAATAAATGATAGAGAATTGTTTTGTCATAAACATCACATTGCTTTATGGGATGTGATTGAAAGTTGTACGATACAAGGTAGTAGTGATGCATCAATTACAAATGTTAAAGTAAATGATATTTCTAGTATTGTTACGAAAACAAAGATTAAAGCGATATTTACAACTGGTTCTAAAGCAAGTTTACTTTATGATAAATACATATTAAATATCAATGTTCCTCATATTAGCTTACCAAGTACTTCTAGTGCTAATGCAAGAATGAAAATAGAGGATTTAATAAAAGAATATAAAATGATTAAGGATTTTACAGATGAAGAAGATTGAATTATTAGCTCCATGTGGCAATATGGACGCCCTAAAAGCCGCCATAGCTGCAGGATGTGATGCCGTATATTTAGGATTAACTACTTTTTCCGCAAGAGCATTTGCGGGAAATTTTACGCATGAAGAATTTATTGAAGCGATTTCTTATGCCCATATTCGTAATGTAAAAATATATGTCACGATGAATACGCTTCTATTTGAAACGGAAATTCCTAATGCAATAAAAGAAATCGAATTCTTATATGATCACGATGTAGATGCTGTATTAATTCAAGATTTAGGCTTATTTCATTTATGTAGAACCATGTTTCCAGATTTAGAAGTTCATGCGTCTACTCAAATGCATGTACATAATGTAGAAGGAGCCAAATTTTTACAAAATTGTGGTGCGAGTCGCGTCGTACTTGCTAGAGAAACACCTTTATCTATAGTAAAAGAAGTTACAGCTTTAGGGATTGAAACAGAAATCTTCTCATATGGAGCCATTTGCATAAGCTATAGTGGTCAATGTTTAATGAGTGAGTCTGTTAAACATCGCTCTGGAAATCGTGGTATGTGTGCCCAATTATGTCGTTTAAAATATCATGATGAATTTAAGGAAGATGGTGAATATTTATTAAGTCCTAAAGATTTAAATGTAATTGATTCTATTCCTGAATTAATTGAAGCAGGGGTTGCTAGTTTAAAAATTGAAGGAAGAATGAAGCGACCTGAATATGTTTATCTAGTTGTAAAAACATTTAGAGAAGCGATAGATGCATATTATTCAAATAAGCCATATACTGTATCTAAACAAAGACATAAAGACTTATTACTGATGTTTAATCGTGGCTTTTCTAAGGGACACTTATTTAATGCAAATGTTAGCGAAAGAATGAGTCATTATCGTCCTAATCATCAAGGAATAACAATTGGTAAAGTATTAGATTTTAAACAAGGAAAAGTAAAAGTACAATTAACTGATACTTTATATCAACATGATGGTTTAAGAATCTTAAATGAACCAGTTGATACAGGTTTAACAGCTGTAAAGATTTATAAAAATGGATTACTTGTAAACAAAGCTAATGCTGGCGATATTGTAGAACTTGATGCGCATAGTAAACCATATCCTAAAAAGGGGCAACTATTACAAAAAACTTCTGATGCTAAGTTATTAGAAAAGATTAATGTCGAAATTCATGAAACAGTAAAAAGAATTCCTATACAAATGGAATATGAGTTCATTCCAAACAGTAAAGCTAGATTAATCGTAAATGATCTCGATGGTCATACCGTTTATCAAGAATCAGACTTTGTTGTACAAAAAGCACAAAATGCACCATTAAGTGATGAGAGAATCATTGAACAATTAAAGAAAGTATCAGATGAACCTTATTACGTACAAGATATTGTTGGTGAAGCAAGTCATATCTTTATGCCAATGAAAATCATCAACGAATTAAGAAGAGATGCTTTAGAAGAACTATCTAATTTACGTAAAGTGACACATATTCGTAAAGGTAAACAAGACTATAACTTCACCTTAAAAGAAAAGCCATTACCTGAATATCGTTTAATTGTTGATCAACTTAAAACTCGTCACGTATATGGCTTAAATGAAAATAAAGAAAAAATAGAACTACAAAAACTTTATCCTATTCAAGAAAACTCATATGAAAATACATGTGTGTCGAATAGTATTGTTTCAGAAGTAGGAGCATTAAATCTAACATTAAAAGATTGTATTGCTGGAATGAATCTGAATTTAGCAAATAGTTATGCATGTGCTTTTGTATTAGCTAATCCAGGGATAAAAGGTGTTATTCTATCTAGTGAATGTGATGAAAATCAAATAGATAATTTGATAAATAACTTTAAAGAACGTTATGGGTTTATTCCACCACTATTTAAACTAGTTTATGGTAATCGTATCGTGATGTATATCAAAAATGGATTTAGTAAATACCATTCTGATATTCACGAAATCGAAGATTTACATCATGAAACTTTTGCGGTTCAAGAATATCAAAATATTACTGAGATACTTGAATCCAGTCCTGTATGTTTAGAAAATACAAATTGTTATGGAAATTATATTTTGTTATCATCAGAAAGTGATAAAATAAGCGATGAAATTATAGAGGAGAGTTATGAAGAAATTTTTAAAAGAGTTTAAAGAATTCGCCATGAAGGGTAGTGTACTTGACCTAGCTGTAGGTATGATGATTGGTTCTGCATTTAGTAGTATCGTATCTTCGTTAGTAAACGATATATTAATGCCATTAGTATCTACTTTATTACAAGTTGAAGATTTCTCTGGATTAAAAGTATTACTAGTTGATAAAGGTGATCCAGCAACGAATGTATATTTGAACTATGGACAATTCATTCAAAATATTATTGATTTTATTATCATTGCATTCTGTATCTTCTTAATTGTAAAAACAATTAATTCCATGAAAGAAAAGATGGAAAAGAAGAAAGAGGAAGAAGTAAAAGAACCAGTAAAATCAGATGAATTAAAAGCCTTAGAAGAAATTCGTGATTTATTAAAAGAGAAGAAGAATTAAGCAGGTGAATATCTGCTTTTTCTATCAAATTATAGTTGATTTTGCTATAATTATTGCGTATTAGGAGAAAAAGATGTTTTTAAAGCGGATTGAAATGCAAGGGTTTAAATCTTTTGCTGATAAAACGGTTATTTCTTTTGATTATCCCATTACTGGTATAGTTGGGCCTAACGGTTGCGGTAAATCGAATATTTCCGATTCCGTAAGATGGGTATTAGGTGAACAAAGTGCTAGATCCATGCGTGGTGAAAAAATGTATGATGTGATTTTCTCTGGTAGTGCTGATCGTCGTATGCAAAATATGGCTGAAGTAACGCTTGTCTTTGACAATGCAAATCATATCTTAAACAGTAATCAAGACGAAATAGAAGTAACTAGAAGATTATTTAGAGATTCTGGAGATGCAGAATATTTAATTAATCGAAATCGTGTAAGATTAAAAGATGTAATAGAATTATTCTTAGATACAGGACTTGGTAAAGATTCTTTAAGTATTATTAGTCAAGGTAATGTCGTTAGTTTCGCAGATGCTAAACCTCAAGATAGAAGAGGGGTATTTGAAGAAGCAGCTGGCGTCGCTAAATATAAAAAGAGAAAGTTAGAATCTTTATCTAGACTTGCTAGAACAAAAGATAATTTAGATCGTTCTCAAGATATCTTAAATGAACTTGAAAAACAAGTATCACCATTAAAAAGACAAGCACATAAAGCGGAAATATATCGTGAGAAAAAGAAAAGATTAGAAGAAATAGAAATCTCTGTTCTTGTACAAGAAATAGATGAAATGAATACTTCTATTGAAGAAGCGAAAAAGACTTTATTTGATATTGAAACGAAATCTCAAATGAATTCGACAACAATTCAAATCAATGAAAATAAGATTATTGAAGAAAAGAAAAAAGCTTCTTTATTAGAAAAAGATATCAATGATTTACAAGATGCCTTAATGCAATGTGTAAATGAAATTTCTTCTTTAGAATCTCGTAAAACAGAGATGGATGAAAGAAGAAAATATATCATTGAAACAGGTAATCGTGAACAAAAGATTAAAGAAACAAAAGACTTATTAGAAAGTGCCAAAAGTGAATATTTAGACCGTAAAGAAAGATTAGATCACTTAAATAACGAGATTAAGTTAGATAGTGAAAAGCTAAGTCAAACAGCGCAATCTATATTTGATTTACGTAATGAACATGAACAAGCTCTTTCAGTATTAAGAAGTTTAGAAAATCAAAAGAGTTATTTAGATAACTTATTAAAAGACCCATTTTCTTCAACTAGACAATCAGGTATTAAAGCCATTATGGACCATGCAAATGCCTTACAAGGTATTTTAGGTGTAATTGGTCAAGTAATCATATCTAAAGATGGTTATGAAGCTGCGATATCTGAAGCATTAGGTGGGGCAATGTATAACATTGTAACGCGTGATGAAGAAAGTGCTCGAAATGCAATTCGTTTCTTAACAAGAAATCAAAGTGGACGTGCAACATTCTTACCATTAACAGTTTGTCAACCACACTATATATCTAAAGAAGCGAGTGTGATTTGTAGTAATACTAAAGGATATTTAGGCCTAGCTAGTGATTTTGTTAATTATGATGCAAAATATGCACCAGTAGTAGAAAGCTTATTACAGAATGTTTTAGTGGCAGATACACTAGAAAATGGTAATGAAATTTCTAGCTTAACAAATCATAACTTTAAGATTGTTACATTAAATGGTGAAGTCATTCATAAAGGTGGATCCATGACTGGTGGTAAAGCTAAACGGAATACTACAATTGTAACAGCACAAAAAGAAAGTGAAGAAGTTGCTCAAAAGATTGATAGTCAATCAGCCAAAGTGACATTATGTCGTAATAAGTTAGAAGAAGCAGAAAACTTAAGAAATAGCTTATCTTCTTCTTTACAACAAAAACGTATTTCGGTTGCTAGTCTTGAACCATTAGTTGATGCAAAACAAGCTAAATACGAGAAATTAAAGAATGATTTATCTTTGCTAGCTCCTACGGATAGTGAAACAAGCATAACTGAAGAAGTTGAAGTAGACGATACAGTCGTTCGTTTAAATAGTGCTTATGCAAAACGTGATGAAATCACTTCAAGTATTAAATCAAAACGTGAAGAAAGAGTGAGTCTAAATCAAAATATTGATCGTAAGGAACAACAACTTCGTCAAATTCGTAAAGATCAAGAACGTTATGTTGCTAGTTCTAATGCCATAAAAGTTGATCAAGGTCGTTTAGAAACAAAACTCGAAACAAACTTAGAGCGTTTAGCAAGTGAATATCAATTAACATATGAATTTGCAAAAACAAAAGTTTCTGATTTAAGTACAGAAAATGCAAAAGAAGAAGTATTACAGTTAAGAGCGGATATCGAAAGACTTGGTAATATCAATATGAATGCTCCAGAAGAATATAACGAAGTAAATGATCGTTATGAATTCTTAAAGAAGCAAATTGAAGAATTAACAAGTAGTCGAGATAAGATTTTAAATGCCATTGATGAAATGGATCATGTCATGATTAAACAATTCAAAGATATGTTTGAAAAGATTAACAATGAATTTAATGATATCTTCCGTTCTCTATATGGTGGTGGTAAAGCTAGATTAATCCTAGAAGATCCAAGTGATATTTTAAATACAGGTATTGATATAGACGCTCAACCTCCAGGAAAAGCAGTACAAAATAACATGCTATTTAGTGGTGGTGAAAAGAGCTTAATTGCATTATGTGTATTATTTGCAATATTAAAAGTTAAGCCTGTACCACTTGTTATTCTAGATGAAGTAGAAGCTGCGTTAGATCCAAGTAACGTAGAACGTTTTGCGAAATATTTACATCACTATGTAGATCAAACTCAATTTATTGTGGTTACTCATAGACAAGGAACGATGGAAAATGCCGATGTTTTATATGGTGTAACAATGCAAAAACAAGGTGTCAGCCAAATGTTAAAAGTTGAGTTAAACGATGCATTAAAATTAGCTGATGATACAGGAAAAAGTGGAGGAGCCGCATGAGTTTCTTTGATAAATTAAAAAGTGCTTTTAGTAAAAAAGAAGATAAAGCAATATATTTATCTGGCTTTAAAAAAGCAAATGATTCTTTTGGTAGTCAACTAAAAGATATGCGTCATGAATTCACTGGAATTAATGATGAATTTCTAGAAGATTTAACGATTATCTTGCTAGAAAGCGATGTAGGAATTGAAACAGCAGATTTAATTTGTGAAAAATTAAAAGAAAAAGCTGAAGAATATCCAACATTAAGTTTTGATTGGGCAATGAGTTTCTTATTAGAAATCATGAAAGATATCTATGAAGAAGTTCCTGATTTACCAATTCAATATAACGAAAATGGTGTAACCGTAATCTTACTAGAAGGGGTAAATGGTAGTGGTAAAACAACAACTGCCGCAAAACTAGCAAGAATGTACATGAACGAAGGGAAAAAAGTTGCCTTTGTTGCGGCAGATACTTTTAGAGCTGGTGCGATAGAACAATTAGCTAAATGGGCAGATCGAATTGGTATTCCTTGTATTAAAGGTAGAGAAAATGGAGATCCAAGTGCGGCTATAGTAGATGGATGTCGCTTTGCTAAAGAAAATCAAATTGATATTTTAATTTGTGATACTGCCGGTAGATTACAAAATAAACAAGGACTAATGGCAGAACTAGAAAAAATGAATCGTGTATCTGCTAAAGAGATAGAAGGAGCACCACATAATACTTGGTTAGTATTAGATGCGACTACGGGTCAAAATGGTTTATCCCAAGCAAAAATCTTCAATGAAGCAACGAATCTATCTGGTATTATCTTAACAAAAATGGATGGTACTGCTAAAGGTGGTATTGTTTTACCGATTAAGCATGTTTTACATTTACCAGTATTATTCATTGGTTTAGGAGAGCATCCTGAAGATTTAAGACCATTTGACTTAGATTCTTATTTATATAGTATTTCTGAAGGATTTAATGATGCAGGATAAGATTAAAATGAATGTCTTATTAGATTATTATGGAAATTTATTAACAAAGAAACAAAAAGAAATCTGTAACTATTATTTCCATGATGATTTATCACTTCAAGAAATAGCTGAAATCTTAAATATTACAAGAAGTGGTGTACACGACCAAGTAAAAAGAAGTGAAAATGATTTAATTCAATACGAAAACTTGTTACATTGTGTCGACAACGCACAAAAAAGAATTAGAATATATGAGGCGATTAAGCAAATAGGAAATCCTATTGTTAATCAATATATAGAAGAATGTTTAGATACGGAGGGAGGAAATTATGAGTAAAGTTATATCCGTAAATTCAGGTTCATCATCTTTAAAATTCCAATTATTTGACATGCCAAGTGAAACAGTTTTAACTAGTGGTCAAGCAGAAAGAATTGGACAAAAAATGGGTGCATTTACAATTAAAGTAAATGGCGAAAAGAAAGTTCAAGAAGTAGAAATTCCAGATCATGCTAAAGCAGTTAAATTATTATTAGATGCTTTATTAGAATATCATATCGTAGATAGCCTTGATGAAATCGAAGGTGCAGGTCATCGTATTGTCCAAGGTGGTTCATACTATGATCAATCTGTAGTAGTAGATGATGATGTAGTTAGTAAAGTAGAAGAACTAGCTGAACTAGCTCCATTACATAACCCAGCACACTTAGTATGCTATAAAGCATTTAAGAAAGCATTACCTAAGATTGGACATGTATTTGTATTTGATACAGCATTCCACCAAACAATGACACCAGAATCTTACTTATTCCCAGTACCATATGATTGGTATACACAATATAAGATTCGTCGTTATGGTGCTCATGGTACAAGCCATATGTATGTAAATAGACGTACTGCTGAATTAATGGGACAAGATGTAAATACATTAAATATGATTACTTGTCACTTAGGAAATGGTGCTTCTATTACAGCTATTAAGAATGGTAAATGTGTAAATACATCAATGGGTTTAACACCATTAGGTGGTATCATGATGGGTACTCGTTCTGGTGATATCGATCCAACTGTTGTTTTCTATATGATGAAGAAATTAGAATGTACACCAGATGAAATGGACACATTCTTAAATAAGAGATCTGGTATGTTAGGTGTATCAGGAATTAGTTCTGATGCGCGTGATATTCAAGCAGCTGTTGATGCAGGAAATGAAAGAGCACAACTAACAGTTGATCTATATACAAATAGAGTCATTAACGTTGTTGGTGGCTACTACATGCAATTAGGACATGTTGATGCAATTAGCTTTACAGCAGGTCTTGGTGAAAATGATGCTCATACTAGAGAAAGAGTATTAAAAGCTCTAGAAGAAGGTATGGGATTAAGTATTGATTATGAATTAAATAGTCAAATCCATGGTTCAGAATGCTTAATTTCTAAACCGGATTCTAAGATTAAAGTATATGTAGTTCCTACAAACGAAGAATTAGTTATCGCTAGAGATACTTGTCGTTTATTAGGTCTATAATATGGACTGGAATTTATTACTTCAAGAAATAGAAAAATACGATAGTATCGTGTTGTATCGTCATGAGCATCCTGATGTGGATGCTTGTGGCTCACAATTTGGTCTTAAATCTTGGTTAAATGAGAATTATCCTAGTAAGAAAGTTTATGCATTTGGAGAAGAAGTTTGTACGCAAAGGGATTTTCCAGCAAATGACATCGAAACAAAAGACATCGTTCAAAACAGTTTAGCAATTGTATTAGATACAGCGAATACTGCTAGATTAGATGGAAAGTTTTATCTAGATGCGAAATATTTAGTTAAGATTGATCATCATCCTAATGTAGAACCTTATGGTGATTTGATGTTTGTAGATTCTACATATGCAGCCGCATGTGAACTATTAACAGAGTTCTTTAGTGAATGTACTAATCAAAAAATATCTACAAAAACTGCTGAATATTTATATTCTGGTTTATTAACAGATACTTTATGTTTTAGAACAAGTAATACAACATCAAATACATTAAAGATGGCTTCTATATTAACTTCTTATGGGATTAAAATCGCAGAGTTAAATCGCATCTTATTTGATCAATCTCTAAGTAAATTTAAATTTGGATGCTATATACGTAATCATATAGAGCTAATTCAAGATAAAATTGCTTATGTCATTCTTTCTAAAGATATTTTAGAAGAATATAACATGAATCCTAGTAGTGCTAGATCAATGATTGATGAATTAGGTCATGTGAAAGAGTTTGAAGTATGGATGATTTTTACTGAAGATCAAGAAGGATTATATGGTGCTTCTTTAAGATCAAAAACAATTCCTGTTAGTGATATAGCACAAAAGTATGGTGGTGGTGGTCACTTAAATGCATCAGGAATAAAGAATTTAAATCGTAAACAACTTGAAGAAATATTAGGCTTATTTACAGCACGTGTAAAAAAATAAATAAATTAAAAATCAAGTATTGAAACACATAAATACATGCGTTAATATGATTGCACATGGAGGAATAATAAGATGACTGAAAAGATAAATAAAAAAGATTTAGCAAACATTATTTCTGAAAAGTATGATTTAACAAAAGGAAAATCTGTTGAACTTGTAGAAACGCTTTTTGAGTCCATTGCAGAAGCATTAAGTGATGGAAAGAAAGTGGAAATCAATGGATTCGGTAAATTTGAAGTTAAGACTCGTGCTCCACGTTCTGGTATTAATCCACAAACAAAAGAAGTTATTGATATCCCACCTACAAATACACCAGGATTCAAAGCTTCAAAGAATTTAAAAGAACGCGTAAGATAACACAAAACTAGAAGATATTCAGATACGAATATCTTCTTTCATTTACAAGAGAGGAATAAAACAAATGAAAAATTATGCATTAGTTGAATTACATTGTCATTTAGATGGATCACTTTATTTACCATGGGCTTATGAAACAGCGAAAAAAGATCATTTAATAGATCCAAACTGGACATTTGAAGATTATTATTATGAATTTTATAAAATAGAGCGTGTTACTTCTTCACAAGAAGCGATTCAATGTTTTGATTTTCCATTACTTGTATTACAAACAAAAGAGAATATTACAGAAGCTGTTTATCAATTAGCTCATACACTCGCAAAACAAGGCCTAATTTACGCTGAAATACGTTTTGGTACACAATTACACACAAGAAAAGGTTTGACGCAAGAAGAGGCCTTAAAAGCCGCAATAGAGGGTGTTAAAAAAGCAAGAGTAGATTTCCCTAGTATTAGAATTGGTTTAATTGATTGTTTAATGCATGCAGGAACTAGTGCAAATGATAATATGAAAGAAAATCTAGAAACGGTTGAAATTGTACATAAGTATCTTGGTGAAGAAGTAGTTGGACTAGACTTAGCAGGATATGAAAATACAGGTGACTTCATGTTATATAAACCTCTATTTGATTTAGCAAATGAATATCATATTCCTTATACAATTCATGCTGGAGAAATGGGTGAAGGAAAACACATTTTAGACGCAATTAATTTAGGTGCTCGTCGTATTGGTCATGGTGTTAATGCAATACAAGATGAAAGTTATATCAAAGCTGAAGTAGAATCGCAAATTCCGTTAGAAGTATGTGTTTCTTCAAATTGTGGTAAAGGAAGAAATTACGCAGCGCATCCAATTAGAAAATTAATGGATGCAGGTGCGAAAATCACGATTAATTGCGATAATATGTCTTATTCTCGCACATCTTTATTAAATGAATATAGACAACTACAAGCAATTGGATTTACAGATGAAGAACTATATCAATGTACACACAATGCAATTGAAGCAGCATTCTGTTCTGATGAGGTAAAAGAAAAATTATACAAAGAATTAGAAAAAGTGAAATAATAGAAGTAGAAGAAGGGAAGTATCACACCTATGAAAGATCAACGTTTAAAAGCTAAAATGTCTAATGTAATGAAAGATGTTCAACCATTTATCATCAAAAAATGGTTTATGCGTGAATGCGTAGATCAAAAAGATGTACAAACAATTTGTGATATTCTCTTAGCTAAATATTCTAATGTATCCTTATTTGAAGATGAAACAGGTAAAAAACTTGAACTATTAATTCGTATTAAAGGATTATTTAAAACGAAAGAATTAAGATATGAAATCATTGGTGGTTTAAAAAAGAAAAAATATAGGAAAGAACCTGATTTAAGATGGATTGATCGATTAGAAGAATTAGATGCTATCTTAAATGATTAATAAAAAAGTATATCTTGAAGCATATAGTAATCTAAAAGTTGTGATGAACTTTTATGAAAAACTCGGATTTAAAGAAATTGAAAAACAAGAATGTGTTCTTCTTGGAACAATGGATTATTTCTACCTAAAAAGACTAACTGATTTATAGAAAATATGTAAGGCTACAAACATATTTACGGTAGGAGGCTGATTGATAATGAAAAAGGAAGAATGTAAACACATTAAGAGCAATTTAGGCATTCCCAGAGATGCTTATACGGGATAAAGACAAACAGAAAGTTGGGGAAATGAAATGCTCAAATATAGAAGAATAGATGCGACTGATGATGAAGCAATCGCAAAGATTATACGCATTAATCTGGAGAGACTGAATCTGAACATTCCAGGAACTGCATATTTTGATTCAGAACTTGATCATTTGAGTGCATATTACAACAGCATGCCTGCAAAAAGATGCTA
>CAVIQY010000060.1:0-15074 GCA_963645035.1 bacterium
TTTGGATTGATTGAGGTCACATTAGAAGAACTAAAAGAAAATATTGAAGTAAATCAAAAACTATATCATGGCATAAAACCATATGTTTTACCTAGTATTCCAAAGGTGATTTCTTTTAAAGATTATGATGGAGTAGATATACCACTAGGAATGAGCATTACGCATTTTAATTGGCTAACAATCGATAAAGATGAATCTCTATTTGTACTAGCAACATATGAAAATGAATTTTATGGATTCTATGAATTAATGAAAGAAAAAGAATGTTCTATTTTGTATTTACCAATAATTGAACAAGTAAAACTGTGCTTACATCACCAACCTAGTCTCATCTTTATGACAATTGATCAATATCAAATATTACCAAAAGAAATTAAAGAAGATGTTCCTATTCTTTATGTTGGAAGTGGCTTTCATGAACAATATACGATTCGCTATTTATTAAAAGAAAAACTAGCTAGTAATGAAGCTTTATATCTAAGCAAAACAAAAAAGGAAGTGATTCAACTTGTTGAAAAAGGAAATTAGATTATTTTTTTCTATCTGTGTTATCCAACAAACTTATGAATGCATTGTAAGACGGAATACTACATTAAATGAAAACATAAAATTACTTCAAGAAAATATGAATATACCAAGCTTAGATTATTTAGTATATGAAAAAGACAGTATGCAAAAATGCTCAAAGGATGTACCTTTGCAATCATTAAATTTATATGATGGAATGACTTTATTACTGTTTTGAAAAACGTAAACGATAAGTACATCTTAGACAGAAAGGATTCTGAATTTTATGATCATTAAATTCTTTGACTAGTTGTCTATATGGCTCATCGTTGAAGATTTCCTCAAGAGATTGTTTGAATATATTTCCTAATAAAACATGCGCATCAGTATCTAGACAACATGGTACGACATCTCCATTAGATAAAATGGCAATTTGTTGTTTCGCACCTAGACAAGTACCATTTTGAGATGAAGCATTAGAAGTTATATCAGGCCAAGTAAACATATTATCAAAGTCTACATAAACATTTTCACTCATACGATAATGATTCTTTCTTTCGGTTAAAGATAAAGTATATTGTTGATTTAATCGTTCTAATAAAGCTTTTGTCTTAGGTAATTCATATTGGTCATTACGCCAAAAACGTAATTCAACAATTGGCTTATTCTCGGTAATACAAGTTTGTACAAAAGAAAGAATGTTATTCATATAAGCATCTAGATCAACTTTTTGATATTCAATACTTTGTAAAGATAGAGATATTTTTCTGAGTGAAGGATGTTTATATAAGTCTAAATATTGATTTAAAAATGTAGCATTTGTCACAAGTTGAACATGCATTTGATAAGTATCACATAAATCTAGTATTTCATTAAAGTGAGGATGAGATAAAGGTTCACCTTGAACATGTAAATAAATAAAATCAGTATAGTTCTTTGCTTGTTTTAAAATATATTCAAATTCTTCTAGAGATAAATACTTATATTCTCGGTTATGCTTTGCACAAAATGAACACGATAAATTACAAATATTCGTGATTTCTATATAAATACGTTTAATCTTATTTGCCATAATCTTTGCCATTATAACACTCTTAGTTATAATATTTAATTATGGATGGAATCTTATTAGTAAACAAAGAAAAAAACATGACATCATTTGATGTTGTCGCAAAATGTAGAAAGATATTACATGAAAAAAGAATTGGCCATACTGGAACACTTGATCCTAATGCGACAGGATTATTAATTGTTTTAGTTGGTAAATATACAAAAATGTTACCGTATTGTATTTCTAATCATAAGAAATACCATGCGGAGTTTAGCTTTGGTAAAAGAAGTACAACAGAGGATATTTGGGGTGAAATAGTAGAAGAAAAAGATCCACAATTTCATTCTGATGAGGAATTAGAAGCTGCTAGTCAAGAAATGCTAGGAAAAAGTATTCAAATACCACCAATGTATTCTGCAATTAAAGTAAATGGTAAAAAGCTTTATGAATATGCTAGAGAAGGAATCACAATTGAAAGACCAAAACGCGAAATACAGGTAGATGAATTTAAAGTAGAACGTATAGGTGATAACCTTTATTCTTTAGATGCGATTGTTAGTTCTGGAACATATGTACGTACATTAATTCAAGATTATGCTGAAAAATTAAATGAATTAGCGGTGATGACAAGTTTAGTCCGGGAGTCTATAGAAGGTGTATCTTTACAAAATGCATATACTTTAGAAGAAATAGAAAAAGGAAATTATACATTTTGTAATCCTCTAGAAGTGATTGATCCAGAATATGAAATTGTAGATTATGAAGATGAATTTATGATTCGCTGTGGTAAAAAAATAAAACTAGATGGTGTAAAAGATAATGTTATACTAAAAAAAGATGATATGATTTTAGCTGCTTATAGCAAAAAAGATGATGGCTATTATTATGCACAAAGAGGTTTATTTTAATGCGAATTATACATGTAAATTTAAAACAACTAAAAAAACAAAAGAATCCTGTAGTAGCTTGTATTGGTTACTTTGATGGAATGCATAAAGGTCATCAAGCCTTAGTTAAGGCGACAATTGATAAAGCAAATGAATTAAATGTAGAAAGTGCATTAATTACTTTTGATCCTGATCCTTGGGTAACAATAAAAGGAATGAAGGATGTAAAACATATCACTCCATTACAACAAAGAATTAATTTAGCTGTTGAATTTGGAATTAAAAATGTTTTTATTTTAAACTTTACAAAAGAAATGGCTGCTTTATCGCCAATAGATTTTATTAAAGTTTTAGATTCATGCAATATTCAGGCTTTAATTTGTGGCTTTGATTATCATTATGGTCAATTTGGTAAAGGGGATATTGAATCTTTACGAAAAGATGCGGACTTTGAAGTAATTGTCGTTGATGCAATTAGTGATAGTGAAGGAAAAATATCTAGTACACGGATTACCCAATTAATTGAAGAAGGAAATGTACATAAGGCAGAAGAATTACTTGGCTATGCATATCGCGTAGAAGGAACGGTAATTCATGGTAAAGGAAAAGGAAGAACAATAGGTTATCCTACTGCTAATGTAAAAATACCAGATGAATATCTAGAACCAAAAAGTGGTGTATATGCTTGTTTTGTATTAATCGATGGTGAGAAATACAAAGCAATGGTAAATATTGGACATAATCCAACTTTTAACTATACAAAAACAATGTCTGTAGAAGCCTATATTTTAGACTATACAGGGGATTTATATGATAAACGATTAAAAATATCGTTTAAGTATTATTTGAGACCAGAAAAGAAATTCCAATATGTTGGTAACCTTAAACTACAATTAGAACAAGACGAATTCGCAGTTCGCTATTTATTAAGTGAGGATAAATGATGGATCAAGCATTTTTGGATCAAATGCAAGCATTATTAAAAGATGAATATCCTTTATATCTATCTTCTTTAGAAAAAAAAGAAAATAGAGGTTTTAGAGTAAATACATTAAAAATAAGTGAAGAAGATTTTTTTAAGCAATTTCCTTATGCATGTCATCATTCTCCATTTGCGAAAAATGGTTATTATCTTGATGAAGATGTTCCAATTGGTAAAACAACAATGTATGCGTCTGGTTTACTTTATATGCAAGAGCCTAGTGCTAGTTCAGCTGTAACGATACTTGATCCTAAACCGGGCATGAAGGTATTAGATATGTGTGCAGCACCTGGCTCAAAATCAACGCAAATATTAGAAGCGTTAAATGGGGAAGGGTTACTCATCGCAAATGAATATAACAAGGATCGGGCTCAAATATTAAAAGAAAATATAGAACGATCTGGAGCATATAACACAATTGTTATTCATGCGGACACAAAAGATGTTGCGAGTCACTTTGAAGAATATTTTGATGCAGTATTATGTGATGCGCCTTGTTCTGGTGAAGGAATGTTTCGTAAAGAACCTCAAGCAATAGAAAATTGGTCACTCAAAAACGTAGAAATTTGTGCAAGTAGACAAGAATATATTTTAGATAATGCTTATCAATGCTTAAAGCCAGGAGGAGTACTTGTTTATAGTACTTGTACGTTTAATTTATCAGAAAATGAAAATCAAGTTGTTACTTTTTTAGATAAACATCCTGATATGGAAATTGTAGAAACAAATGTAGATTTTGGTAGAAGTGGCTATCAATCAAAATATCCAACAGATAAAGCAATTCGTATTTTCCCAATGGATGAAGGAGAAGGACATTTTATATGCAAAATGCATAAACTAGGTGAAGCTTCTAGTCTTAAAACAATTCCATTACTAAAAGGGGATAAGATACCTTCTTCGGCATTAGAATTTACCAAAAAGATGTTAGTGAAAGAATATCCATATTATTTTTCTTATAAAAATAAAGTATATGGTGGCGTTCATCCTTTTATTGCCGTAGGAAAAACAAATTTAATTCGTCATCAAGTTTATTTAGGCGAAGATGTTCGAGGTCGTTTTGAACCAAGTCATGCTTTCTTTATGTCTTCGTATTCGAAATTTAAAAGTGTAGTAGAACTAGACGAACTAGAAGCGATACGCTTTTTAAAGGGTGAAACAATATCAAAGAAATGCGATAAAGGATATTATGCATTAAGTTATCAAAATCAAATCTTAGGATATGGTAAAAGTGATGGACAAGTAATTAAGAATAAATATCCTAAAGCATATCGTTTGAAAGGCTAGGAGGTTAGTCAATGAAATTAGATTTATTTCGTTTTGTGGATGAAACAATGTTAGTTTATGATGAAAATCTTCCTTTCTATATCGAAACAGAAAAGATTGTTAAAGATTGTTATCAAAATATAGCTAAAAGTTTTTCAGAGAGTATTACAGATGTTTTTTCTAGAGTGAAATCTCGTTCTTCAGTACAAGAAAAACTATTAAGAAATAAATACTATTTAGATTTTCAAGATGGCACAGAAGCGCTAGAAAGTATGCCAGATATTATCGGTATAACGATAGAGTGTCAATTTATTCGTAATGAAGCACAACTTTATCAAAAATTATTTTATTACTTTGAATCGAATACAGATTCAGAGTTTAGTAAATGTCATTTTGATGAAGATAATTATTTGAATTTACGCATGCCTCAACCGCAACTTCAAAGAAATGGTTTTACCATCTATCGAATTGATGGCTACTACATGTATAAAGGAAAAAAGATTAACTATGAATTACAGATTAAATCTCTAGTACATCGTTTCTGGAGTGAAATTGAACATTCTGTAGTATATAAGAATCCTGATTTTGTTGCCTATGACCATTTTATGAAATCTATGTTAGAAACAGTTAGAGATAACTTAGATGTAGTAGATAGACAATTAGAAATTATCTATAAAGAAATATCGAATTCTTCTAAACGTAAACAAATTGGTATGGATCCTGATAATTTTAAAGTGATGTTAACGGCATCAATTACAGAACTTGTCAATCGTAAAATGAAAGATACGATTGGATTTACATCAGACTTTAAGGCAAGTGCATCAATACTAGCACAATTTATTTATATTAATGATTTTGCAAATGACGATGATGCAAAAGGGAAGATGATTGATTACTTAGAGCATTTAAACTTGTTATTTGCTAGTGATTTAGATTTTGAATCCCCAATATTTTTAGAAGAAGAGTTTGTACCAAATGATAAATTCTCTGAAATACTTGGTAATTTCTGGATAGAAAGAATGAATTCCGATTTTGATTGGCATGTGTTTTTTGTGATGTTATTTGCGATAGAACCTCATAGTGCCACAAAAGATTTTTCAGATTTTATTGCGACAATTAAGCAACTACTGATTTTACCAACGTGGTATCAAAATAAATTCAGTACATTTAGTCGTCAAAAAGAAATACAAGAAGAAATGGAACGTATTCTTGCTAGTCATTTAGTTTCTATCAAAAAGATAAAAATGATTCATGAAGATTATTTATATCAAGTGATGAGTTCATTTCATGAATTAGTAGAAAAAACGGAAAAAGAATATCTAGATGATGAAACGTTATTGAATGATTTAGAGAAAATTGAAAATGATTTTAAACGTTCTATGCAACGAATTAGCATTAAATAACAAATTTGTTTATAATAGAAATGAAGAGGTAAGTATTATGGCTATGGATTATGTTGTATTAAATGAAAAAAGTGAAAATGGATTAATGGCTGTGAATAAATCTGTATTTGAATCAATCGCTAAAATTTCAATGCAAGATATTGAAGATGTAAAAATGAGCGTAAATCCATTTGTTTCACCAATTCAAGTAAAGATTGAAGACAATAAATTAAACATTACAGCAGATGTAAAAGTAACATATGGAGTAAATGTTAGTGCTACATGTGAGAAGATTCAAAATCGTATTTATGAGAATGTTTCTTACATGACTGGTTTTAAACCTAATCAAGTTACAGTTAATGTAACAGGTTTTGAAATTTAGTATTGACAATTAGTTCTTATTTAAGTATCATCATTGAGTAACAAGAAAACGGAAAGCAGAAGCGCCGCTTCTCACCCGATGTCCTAAGGATATGGGTTCCATGCCGATCAGATTAATGATTATTTTGGCAGGTGCGGCTTCTGTACCTGCTTTCATTTGTTAATAGGAGGTCTCTTTGCAATACATTAAACCAAAACGCAACGTTCCAGAAGAATTAGTAAACGAAAATATTCGTTTTTCTCCAGTTCTAGTAATTGGCCCACAAGGTGAACAACTTGGAACAATGTCAAGACGTGAAGCTATTGAAAAAGCTTATGAAATGGGTCTAGATCTATATTGTGTTGCGCCAAATGCACAACCACCAGTATGCAAGATTTTAGATTATGGAAAGTTCCACTTTGCTGAACAGAAAAAAGCTCGTGAAGCAAAGAAGAAACAACATGTTACAGAAGTAAAGCCATTAAGACTTTCACCTGTAATTGATCAACATGACTTTGAAACAAAACTTAAACAAGCCAAGAAATGGATTGAAGAAGGTCAAAAAGTTAAAATTGACATGCGTTTCAGAGGTAGAATGATTACTCGTAAAGAGGTTGGTGAACAAGTGATGAACAAGTTCATCGAAAGTATCTCCGATATTGCTGGTGTAGATAAAGCACCAAGCATGGAAGGTAATACAATGTCTGTTGTACTATCTCCAAAAAAGAAGTAAGCAGGAACAAGGAGGATTAAAACATGAAGGCAAAAGCTAAAAAGATTAAAATGAAAACTAAGAAAACCTTTGCTAAACGTGTAAAGGTTACAGGTAGCGGTAAATTAGTAAGAAAACACAACTATATTTCTCACTTTGCTGCAAACAAGACTCACAAACAGAAGAAACATCTTTCTAAGGCAACAACTGTTGACAAGACAGATTTAAAGCGCGTTAAGCAGCTTCTTCAAGGTTAATTAGGGAGGTCGTAGAAGATGAGAGTTAAAGGATCAACACCAACACGTAACCGTCGTAAAAAGGTATTAAAACTAGCTAAAGGTTACTTCGGAAGTAAACACTTACTTTATAGAACAGCAAATGAACAAGTAATGCGTTCTTTAAGATATTCTTTCAATGATCGTAAGAACTTAAAGAGTGAAATGCGTAAGCTATGGATTGCTCGTATCAACGCTGCAGCTAGAATGAATGGTT
Organism: bacterium; assembly: GCA_963645035.1. Taxonomy (GTDB): domain Bacteria; phylum Bacillota_I; class Bacilli_A; order Erysipelotrichales; family Erysipelotrichaceae; genus Bulleidia. The sequence goes on from CAVIQY010000060.1 coordinate 7,638, forward strand.
TAAGCTATTCAAAAATGATGCATGGTTTAAAATTAGCTGGCGTTAACATCAACAGAAAGATGTTAAGCGAAATCGCTATCCATGATGAACAAGGTTTCAAAGATTTAGCAGAAACAGCTAAAAAAGCATTAAATGCATAAAAATAATGGGATCGTATGATCCCATTTATCTGGCGCGTTGGTGAAGTGGCTTAACACATTGCCCTCTCAAGGCAACATTCACGGGTTCGAATCCCGTACGCGTCACCATTTAAAAATTTAGCCGCTTTATAGCGGTTTTATTTTATATAGAAGTATGTTATCTTTATGCAGGAAGTGAAATGAGGTATATATGAACGAAACTTCGAACTTAATTATTACGATTATTTTTGGTGGCTTAGGAGCTTGGCTTTTAGTAGGCTATTTAAAAACTAGAAAACAAATTAAAATCAAAGATAAATCATGGAATTTTTCTCGTGTAATCTTTGCAATTGCAGGTGTAATGTCACTAGTAACAATTATCTTTAGTCAAACTTTACTAGATATTCTAAGATTAGTTTCTACTGAATTCTGTATCATTATGTTCTTATTACAAAGAGATGGTATTGGAGATAATGGTATTGTTTCTCTTGGACAATTCTTTAGTTATAAAGACATTAAAGCTTATGATGTTCAAGAAACAGATAAGAAAGTAAATTGCTTATTTATGATTGAAGAAAAGGCAAAGAAAAAGAACTCTGAATATACAGTTCAACTTGTTTTTTCAAAGGCTCAACATATTGAAGTAAAAGATTTATTAAAAACACAAATTGGCAAAAAATATAGAAGAATGAAACGCTAAGGTGAATAACCAAAGCGTTTTTTTGATATACTATTGCTATATATTTATCTATATGGAGGGTTTATGAAGAATATTCTTGTTGTTATAGATATGCAAAATGATTTTATTGATGGATCTCTTGGTACGAAAGAAGCGATAGAAATTGTGCCAAATGTATTAGAATTAATTGATTCAAAATTTGATTTGTATTATGCAACATTAGATACTCATGGTAAAGACTATTTCAATACTTTAGAAGGTAAGAAATTACCTGTAGAGCATTGTATTAAAGGGACTGATGGTTGGAATATCCAAACACAGATCAAAGATGCTTTAGATCAAAAGAATTGTTCTTACATTGAAAAGCCTACATTTGGTAGTAGTACTCTTGCAGAAGAAATAACATCCTTAAATCCAGATAAGATTACATTATGTGGTTTATGTACAGACATATGTGTAATTAGTAATGCATTACTATTAAGAGCGTATAATCCAAATACGGTTATAGAAGTAGTAAGTAAAGCATGTGCAGGAACAACAATAGATAATCATCAGGCAGCTTTAATCGCTATGAAGAGCTGTCAAATCGATATAATTTAGGAGGTCTTATGACAAAGATTACAGTAGAACCATATCTTCCAGATGAAGATTATGACAATCCAGCAATGGTAACCGATTTTTATGAATTCAGTATGGCGAATTGCTTATTTATGCATGGCTATAAAGATACAGTTATGGTTTTTAATATGTTTTATAGAGAAAACCCAGATTATTTAGGTTATGCGATAAGTTGTGGTCAACATAAGCTTGTTAAATTCTTAATGGAATATCATTTCACTGATAGAGATTTAAAATATCTTCGTTATAAAGGGATGAGTGAAGAATTCTGTGAATATTTACGTACGTATAAATGGAAAGGTAATTTATATTCTTTAAGAGAAGGTACAGTATGTTATCCTCAAGTACCGATGTGTCGTATTGAATGTGATATGGTAGGAGCAATTCTTATTGAAACCTATTTATTACAAACAATGAATTTCCATTCTTTAATTGCGACAAAAGCAACTAAGATTTCTGGTTTAAGTACACATACACCAAGAAATGTTATGGAATTTGGTACAAGAAGAGCACAAGGTGCTAGTGCTGGTAATGATGGTGCATATGCGGCTATATTAGGTGGTTGCGTTGGTACAGCAAACTGTTTAGCAGAAATGAAATTTGGACCAGATGTACCAGCAGTAGGAACAGTAGCTCATAGCTTTATTGAATTCTTCCCAACAGAAATGGATGCTTTTAGAGCGTATGCAAATACTTATCCAGATCATGTTTCATTGTTACTAGATACATATAATATTTTTGAAAGTGGTTTACCTCATGTCATTCAATTAGATAATGAACTAATAGAAAAATATCCAGATGATCCTAATAAGAGAGTAAAGAGTGTCCGTATAGATTCTGGTGATTTAGCACGTGGTTCTAAGAAGCTACGTAAAGCCTTAGATGCAGCAGGAAAGAGCTATATCAAGATTGTCGCAAGTAATTCCCTAGATGAAAATAAAATGGCAGATATGGAAAGATATGAAGGCGCTAGAATTGATTCTTATGGTGTCGGTGAAAAACTTATTACATCCGCAACAGATCCTGTATTTGGTGGTGTATATAAGCTAGTTGCAGTGAAAAAAGAAGATGGTACATATGAACCTAAGATGAAATGTTCTGATACGGTATCTAAAGCAATTATTCCAGGAAAATTAATGGCATGGCGTGTATATGATGAAGAAGGAAAAGGACAATGTGATGTTATATCTTTAGATGATGAAACATTTAAGGATGGTGAAGAAGTAGATTTAATTAATTTAGATCCAGATGCTTTTGATCCTGTTGTAAAAGTGAAGTGTACACACATTGAAAAGATATTAATTCCATACATTATAAATGGTGAACTAGTAATTGAACTTCCTGATATCCGTGCTAAAAAAGACTATATCAAGGAACAATTAGAAAATAGAGTATGGGAAAGTGAATTACGACCACAAATGCCTCATAAACACTATGTAGACTTAACTCCTGCTGTAGCTGATTGTAGAGAAGAAATGTATCGTAAATTACATGGTGGAAATATTAAATAATGAAAGTTTTATTTTATGGTGGTGCATTTAATCCAGTAACTAGAGCTCATATTGAATTAGCGAATTATGTTCGTCAAACAATCAATTATGACAAAGTACTTTTTATGCCTACACAAGATCAATATATTAAACATGATGAAGGTAAAGATTTTGTGATAAACAGTACAAAACGTAAAGCTTTATTAGATTTAGTTGCTAGTCAAAATGATTGGATGATTGTTAGTGATTACGAATTAAGTTTAACAAAACAACCTCGTACTTATGAAACATTATGTTATTTAAGAGATGAAGGTTATGAGTTAAAACTTTTAATGGGTAGTGATTGGTTACCTAAATTAAAAACAGGTTGGAAATATGTAGATGAAATCATGCATGAATTTGGTGTTGTGATGATGACTAGAAATCATGATGATATTGAATCGATGATAGAGAATGATACGTATTTAAGAACATATAAGAAATATATTACATGTGTTTCTACACCTGATATATATCAACATATTTCTTCAACTAAAATGAGACAACTCATGTTTAATAAAGAATATTCTAATGATTTATTTATAAAGAGTTTACCAAAAGAAATAACAGTTGATAGTTTTAAGAATATTATTGAAGGAGAAGAGAATGATTAATCATTTTGTGAAAGTAGGTACTGTAGTACCAAAAATGAAAGTAGGGGATGTAGCTTATAACGTTGAACAAATTAAAGCTACATTAAAAGATCATCATGATAATAGTATTCTTGTCTATCCTGAATTATGTATTACAGGATATACATGTGCTGATTTATTTAATCAATCTCTTTTATTATCTAGTTCAGAGAAAGGTATACAAGAATTAGTAAAAGAATCTTTAAAGTATCCATATACAAGTTTTGTTGTAGGTTTACCTCTTCAAGTAGAAAATTCTTTATATAACGCAGCTGCTTTTATTTCTAATGGTAAATTATGTGGCATTGTACCAAAAAGTTATATTCCTACCTATAGTGAATTCTATGAAAGTAGATGGTTTACTTCAGGTAAAAATATTAAAAATAGAATGATTCATTATGCTGGCTTTGATGTACCTTTTGGAACAGATTTATTATTTAAAGATGAAACATCTACTGCAGTAGTAGGTATAGAAATCTGTGAAGATTTATGGGTTCCGGATAAACCTAGTACACATTTAGCCTTAGCTGGAGCAAATATTATCGTGAACTTATCTGCTTCGGATGAATTAATCGGTAAACAAGAATTTAGAGAAAATATGGTATTACAACAAAGTGCTGGATGCTATGTAGGTTATCTATATGTATCTAGTGGTATGGATGAAAGTAGTACGGATTTAGTATTCTCAGGACATTCTTTAATTTGCGAATGTGGTCATAAATTGAAAGAGTCTATTTTTGAAGATGATAATCATGTAGAGTCTACTTTAATCAATTTAGATATGATTCATTATAATCGTATTCACCAAAATACATTTGACTCTGCAAGTGATGGTTATCGTATGGTGTCTGTATCAATTCCTAGTGTTAATCACACACAAGAACTAACTTCAAGTGAATTAAAAGACGTATTGAAAAAAGAAAATATCAAACTGAATGGTTTCCCATTTGTACCAAGTGATTTAACTGAAAGAGAAAATCGTTGTAAGAGAATATTACAAATTCAAGCTAATGGTTTAGCTACTAGAATTAAAGCTACTGGTATTAAAACATTAGTCATTGGTATTAGTGGTGGTTTAGATAGTACATTAGCACTACTTGTATGTTATGAAGCGAGAAAGATTGTTAGCGATATTCGTATTATTGGCTATACATTACCAAATAAAGGAAATACGACTAGTCTAACTTATAATAATGCGATTAGTTTAATGAAAGCATTAAATGTAGAAGTTAGAGAAGTTGCGATAGAAAAAGGTGTTGAAAGTCATCTTGAAGATATAGGACATGGTAAAGCGTATTTAGGAGAAGGCGATACGACTTATGAAAATGCTCAAGCTAGAATGAGAACCTATATCTTAATGGATGTCGCAAACTATGAAAATGGTTTAGTAGTAGGAACAGGAGATTTAAGTGAATTAGCATTAGGTTGGTGTACATATAATGGTGATCATATGTCTATGTATGCGGTGAATACTTCTATACCTAAAACATTAGTTCAATATATTTGCTCAACATATGCTGAATCATGCAATGATGCAAAACTAAGTGAAGTCTTAATGTCTATTGTAAATACACCAATTTCTCCAGAATTAACACCAAGTTTAAATGGTAAGATTGCTCAAAAGACAGAAGAAAAAATCGGTAAATATGATTTGAATGATTTCTTCTTATACTACGTACTTCGTTATGGTATGGATCCAGAAATGATATTAGGTTATGCGATGAATGCCTATGATCATTTAACATTAGAAGAAATACGTAATGCATTAATACGTTTCTATAATCGTTTCTTCTCACAACAATTTAAGCGTAGTTGTTTGCCTGATGGACCTAAGGTTGGTTCCGTAACACTTAGTCCAAGAGGGGATTGGAGAATGCCAAGTGATGCATGTAAAAATTTATGGATAGAAAAGGTGAAACAAGCACAATGAGTAAATTATTGATATGGGATTTCAACGGTACAATTATTGATGACTTAGATATTTGTTTATCGATTGAAAATAAAATGTTAAAAGATAGAAATATGAAATATGGATATACAGTAGAAGATTATCGTAATTTATTCTGCTTTCCAGTAAAAGACTATTATAAAAAACTTGGATACACATTTGAAAATGAATCTTATCAAACTGTATCTGATGAATTTAATGAAGAATATGATGCATTATTTAAAAATGTAAAACTAACAGATGGTTTTTTAGATAAGATTCATGAATCTATTGATAAAGGTTATACGAATGTAATCTTGTCTGCTACAGAACAAAATACATTAGAAAAACAGGTAAAAGAACTAGGTATAGATTCCTATTTTGAAGAATTAATTGGAATAGATGATAACATGGCTTTTTCTAAAGTAGAACACGCAAAAAGATGGATGAAAGATAAGAATATTGATAGCAGTGAATGTACATACATTGGGGATACACTACATGATTTAGAAACGATACAAGCTTTAAATATTTCTAAATATTATCTTGTTTCTATTGGGCATCAATCCTATGAAGTATTATCAAAAGAAGCGAAAGATCATGTTGTACATTCTTTGAGAGACGTAAATCTATGAAGAAATGTTATTATGCAAAAAAATGTGGAGGATGTTCTTATATCAATGATGAATATTCATCACAATTAGATATAAAACAAAAAGAAATACAAGAATTATTTCCTCGAGAGAAAGTGAATCAGATTATCGGTATGGATAATCCTTTTCATTATCGTCATAAAGTATATGCGACTTTTGGATATAATGATCAAGGCATAATTCGTGCTGGAACATATGAAGAAAATAGTCATCATCTAATTTTTGCAAAGGAATGTTTAATTCAACATAATATCGCAAATCATATCATTTCAAGTATTTGTGATATCGCAAATGAACTAAAGATAGAACCATATGATGAAGATACAGGATACGGTGTATTAAGACACGCATATATACGTGTATCTCATGAAACAAGTAAAGCATTAGTTGTTATTGTGATTGGTAGTAAAGAATTACCTGGATCAAAAGAGTTTGTACATAAACTATTAGAAAAAGAAAAAAGAATATCTTCTATTGTTTTAAATTATAACCGTAAAGATACTTCCATGATATTAGGTGATACAGAAAAAGTATTATATGGTAAGGGATATATTACAGATAAAATTAATGGTATCGAATTTAGAATCTCAACAAAATCCTTCTATCAAGTTAATCCTGAACAAACTGAAAAACTCTATAACAAAGCAATAGAAATGGCTAAGTTAAAGAAAACAGATAATGTCTTAGATGCATGTTGTGGTATTGGAACAATTTCTTTATGTGTAGCTAAATCTGTAAATTCTGTAACAGGTGTTGAATTATCTAAAGAAGCAATTCAAGACGCAATTTATAACGCTAAAGCAAATCACATCAAGAACGCATATTTTTATGTTGGTGATGTAAATGAATTTATGAATGATTTAATTGATCGACCTGATGTAGTATTTTTAGATCCACCAAGAAGTGGTATCAGTAAATTAGGTATAGATGCATTAAATCGTTTAAAACCGAATAAGATTGTATATATTTCTTGTAATCCAGAAACACAAGCTAGAGATATAAAACAATTAGTTAGAGAAGGTTATAGAATAAAAGAAATACAACCAGTTGATCTATTTCCATATACAAAAAGATCAGAAAATATTGTGTCTCTTGAAAGAAACGAAAGAAATAAAAGCTTTAAACAAAGATATTCAAAGTGATACATAAATCTTATAAAGAGTGAACTATCTGGAATTTTAGACAGTTCACTCTTTTGTTTCTCTTTTATCGCATGAGATGATCGCTCTACTAGATATCGGCAAAAATAGTAAAAATTGCCGATATGCGTGGGATAGAAT
>CAVIQY010000061.1:0-14948 GCA_963645035.1 bacterium
TTTGATCTTCTTTTTCTTGTTTCAACGCCGCGTTATACGCATCAAGATAAGAAATCGTTACAGATCCAGGTGAAATGATACGATTCAAGTCATATGTTTCACTACTAGTCTTAGGGAATGTTAAATAAGCAACTAAATTATCCTCATCTACACTTGCCACAACGTCTGTTTTATCTTTAACAGTAACTTGTATATTGTTCGCTAATACATATTTCACATTTTCACTTTGATTCGTTTTAATTGGTAACTTTAAGGTATAACTCGTATCATAGTCCGCTACTTGTTTACCCTCACTATCTTCTTTAGGAGTAGGTAACCAATTAGCATTTGCTAAATCAAAATAATCAGTAATTGTTGTTAATTCAGTGTTATTACCAATTTTTGCGGTAATACTATTTTCTTCTAATGTAGGAAGTGAAAAACACGCAATAGGATAATCCATATCAAAATTAATTTCAGAAATAACTGGATTATAAATTGCTTTAACCGTTTGATCAGCAGTTAATTTATCAAAAGTTATTGATGTATCACTAGATGTAGTTCCATCACTATATTCCCACTTATCAAATACTTCACCAACAAACGTAGGAGCAGTAATCGTGACTCTTGTGTTATATGCATAACTATATTCTTTTGTAGCGAATGCTGTTTTTTCGCCATCTACTTTTGCAGTATCAAAACAATTGATTGTTACTTTCTTTTCTGATCTAGCATCAAGAATATACCAAAGATGTAATGTGTTAGAAACGTTATCATCTTTTTCGGCCCATATATTTACTAAGAAAGAACCAATCGTATCTGCTTCTGTACTTAAAGAAATACCTATTTCAGAATTGTATTCAGTCTTTTCCCCATTACCAATCGTGTAGTAAATTGTTGCGCCATCTGTTGTTGTACTAGCTGTGTCTTGCAAACTTGTTCCTGTATATAATCCACTTCCATGTTGAAGTGTTGGAGTTGCCACAACAGTCGTTTCTTTATCTACAACTTTTATTGTTACATTAAATTCTGCATCAAATGTAACACCTTCTTGTGCTTCAATTGGTAATGTTATTGTTACACTACCTCCTTCTGGTATTACTACACTAACGTCATCTTCACCAATTAAACTTTCTGGAATTAAAGTTTCAATATTGGTTGTATCTACAGAATACGTATCTCGACTATTCTTTGTATCTGTACCAACTGCCTTTGTAGGAAGAAGTTTGATTAAATCAGATTTTGATATTCCTTCATTTACGGTTATAGAAACAGACTCAAAAGATTTAACTGTTTTATTATCCGTTTCAATTGGTTGAGAAATGATGGTTACTGTACCATTAGCATCTACCGATACCTCTTTTGCTTGAACCTGAACATCACCAAATTGGATTTTTACATCTTCTGCTCTTAAGTTCTCCGAAAATGCCAAACGTTTATCCAAATCTTGTTGCATTTGGAATTTAATCGCATAATTTGTGTTATATTTCGCTGTACCTGAAGTTGGTGTTGTCGTTCCATCATCATTTACTTCTAACCATTCATATTTATCTGTTCTGTATATACTATCATTTGTAGTATTTGTCATAGATAGTAAAGAATTTGGTAAGCTACTACCACCTACTGGTTTATCTAATTTTAATGTTAGTCCTGTTAGTTTCTTTGCATAATATGCTTCTATATACACATTATTTTGAGGCATCTTTTCTATCGTAAAAGTCTTAGAAGATTTTTGACTATCTGTTATTTTATACCCAGTTGAATTATTCTTATCCCATTCAATAAAAATCTTATCAGGATCTGTATTATTATCACTAATTACTACTGTATCTCGATAATAATATTTACCTAATTCTTTGTTATTTACATAAACTGTATATTTTTTGGTTTCCCCTTCTCTAATAAATAACTCATGATCACTAGATACATATTCTAAATGATATTTATTTTGATTAGAATCTAGTAAGAAAGTACCATCAATATAGTTATATAGTTCATCTCCTACTTGTCTAGTTGAGGAAGAAGAACTAGATATACCAACTAGAGATCCCGCATCTACACTACCTGTAATATACGCTTTTGATAATCCCCAGTTATCTAAATAAACATTATTGTTACTATCACCTTTTTTATTTTCTGTAATATTATTTTTACCACGTAATTCTACATCGACTGTACCATAAACATAGACTCCTCCACCTTCACCAGAAGTAGTCTTATTTCCTGTGATCGTACAATTCTTTATGACGTTACCATCATTATCATCATAAATACCACCACCATTACCACTAGCCTCGTTATTTGTGATTGTGCAATTTTCAATAGTAGTATCTTCATCGTCAATATAAATACCTGCACCTCTCTCCGCATGATTACCACTAATCGTGACATTAGATATATAACAATCATCATTATTGATTAGTATCCCACCACCATCAGCAGAAGAACTATTATTTGAGATTGTACTTGTACCATCACCTTTAATTGTTAGCTTATCATCAGCGTAAATACCACCACCATCACCATCTGCCGCAATATTATTGTTAATAGATGAATGATCATACATTTCAATGTTGATACTATCTTTTGCTAGAATTCCACCACCTTCTTTATTCGATGTTCTATTATAATTTATCGAACTGCGAGTCATTTTTAGTGTTAAATTATCTCCTGAAACGTAAAGGCCAGCACCACCTTTAATATCCTTTGTACGACGAGCATTATAAACAGAGTTATAATCAACATGACTATCTTCCATTTCTATTCGGCAATCATCTCCATTAACTCCAATCATACCCGCAACATTGCCTGAATTATTTGTGATTTGTGTATTCTTCATATATACTTTCACATTATCACCCGCAAGACGAATTACACCTTGACTAGAAGCAGATACCGTTGAACGATCTTTACATAAATTTCCACAGATCGCAATATTTTCAATATAAAGCGTAGCACCCTCTTCTAGATATATTGCCCCTGCTTTATTGTAGCTATTTGTATTAGTTAATAAGCCACCAGCATATACGTTCATGAAATATTTTTGGTCATACATAATTTCATCTCCAGAAGAAGATATCGGATTGAACCCATCATATTCGAAATTTGTATATCTTGAACCAATAAGCGTTAATGTTGAGTTTTTACCTACATTAAAGAAATAACCATCCTCAAAACCAAATGTTGAAACAGCACTTGATGGAGGATCATCAAAATACATACAATATCCATTCATATCGATAGTAGCAGAGTGATTCTCTCCTAAATCTAAATATTCATTCACATAGAAATTTCTATTGAAATAGACAGTAACGTCATGGTCTATAGCATATTGCCACGCTTCTTTAAGGGAATAGAGATATACCATTTCATTTCCATCAAAATAAAACGCTGCTTCCCAGTTATGCGCTAAAATCTCTTGGATACTACTAATACAAGCAGCTAGTACCATGGCGAAAACTACGATACTATTTAATACTGTTTTTACGACTCTATTCATAGGCTTTTTTCTTCCTTATCGGATATATTCTAATTTATTTCAGTCATGAAAAAAAGATAAAAAAAGAAGATAGCAATTCAACTATCTTCTTTACAATTTATCTTATTCCTCTTCTTCTAGTTTACCTAGTTCACGAGCATGTCTTCTACGATCAAGACTTGTTAAATACTTCTTACGAACTCTAATATCTGTAGGAGTAATTTCTACTAATTCATCATTATTGATAAATTCAATCGCTTCTTCTAATGTAAGAACCTTTGGTGGTACAAGCTTCATCGCTTCATCATTACCAGTAGAACGAACAGCAGTCATCTTCTTATTCTTAATAGGATTAACTGTCATATCCATATTCTTACTAGACATACCAATAATCATACCTTCATATACAGGAGTTTGTGCACCAATGAATAATTGACCACGTTCTTGAATATTCCATAGAGCATAAGTCATTGCTCCACCTGTTTCAGTAGAAATTAATGCTCCATTTTCACGTTGAGGAATTTCACCTTTGAATGGTTCATAACCAGTAAGTCTTCTTACCATTGTACCTTCACCACGAGTAGAGTTAATGAATTCTGAACGATAACCAATTAAACCACGAGTTGGACATTCATAAGTAATTCTTGTATAAGAACCTACATCTTCCATATCTTGAAGCATACCTTTACGACGGTTTAATGCAGAAATAACAGTACCTGAATATTCTGTTGGAACATCACATACTACTTCTTCCATAGGTTCCATTGTTACTCCATCTACTTTCTTTAGAATAACTTCTGGTCTACTAACCGCAATTTCATATCCTTCTCTACGCATATTTTCTAATAAGATAGATAAGTGTAATTCACCACGACCTGATACTTTAAATGTATCTGTAGAATCTGTTTCTTCTACTTTTAAACCAACGTTTACTTCTAGTTCTTTTTCTAATCTTTCACGAATATTTCTTGAAGTAACAAACTTACCAACTTGACCAGCAAATGGTGAATCATTAACCATGAAGTTCATGGATAGTGTTGGTTCTTCAATCTTAATTGTTGGCATTGGTTCAACAGTACCAACTGGACATAATGTGTCTCCAATAGAAATATCTGAAATACCAGAAATAATACAAATTTCACCACATTGAGCTTCTGGAACAGCAATTCTACTTAATCCTTTATAAACAAAGATTTGGTTAGTCTTACCTTTTTTATCTGTACCAATCGCATTACATACTTCATATTGTGTAGCTTCTTTGATTGTTCCTGAGTAAATACGTCCAATACCTAATCTACCGATATAGTCGTCATATGCTAATGCTGAGATTTGCATTTGAACTGGCTCATCAATTAAATTAGGGAATGCTTGTGCGTGACTTAAGATTGTTTCAAATAATGGAACGATATCTTCATTTGTGTCTGTTTCAAAGTTATAACGAACAATACCTCGTCTTGCTACACCATAAAGAATTGGGAAATCTAATTGTTCATCTGTAGCATTTAAATCTAAGAATAGATCGTATACTTCATCAATAACTTCATCAGCACGAGCATCTGGTTTATCCATCTTATTAATTAATAAGATAGGTTTTAATCCACATTCTAGTGATTTTTGTAATACAAATCGAGTTTGTGGCATTGGTCCTTCAGATGAGTCTACTAATAAAATGACTGTATCTACAGTTTTAATAATACGTTCAACTTCACTAGAGAAATCTGCGTGCCCTGGTGTATCTACAATATTAATCTTGTAGTCTTTATAAGAAACAGAGCAGTTCTTAGAGTAAATCGTAATTCCTCTTTCTCTCTCTAAATCGTTACTATCCATAACGCAATCCACTGGTTTTTCGTTATCTTTAAATACATGACTTTGTTTCAAAAAAGCATCAACTAATGTTGATTTACCAGCGTCTACGTGTGCAATTACAGCAATGTTAATAATCTTTTGATAATCCATATTTCCTTATTGCTCCCTAAAACTTTATTATTATATGTGGCTTTTTCACAAATTACAACCTAAAAATATTCGATAATCATTAAAGATTTCAAACAAAACAGAGATTAAAAAACAATCTTGTAATGTTTGTGTAATGTTCTGTAATGTTGGCCTATTTTTGTAATCAAGAAATATGCAAAAAAGCCCATCAAATAAAGCTTTGTAATGTTCGCGTAATGTTGTTGTAATGTTGTGTAATGTTTGCTATATTTAAATTAGTCATCAAAAATATTGGAGGAAACTCATGAAAATTAAAGATATTTACCCTGATGTAATTGCTGAAAATTTAAGTTATGAATATAAAGCATCTTTAAATCCAAATAATCCTATTACATGGGCTAAAACGATTATTGGCTTTGCAAATGGAAATGGTGGGACTATTTTTGTTGGTGTACATAATAGTGGCGAAGCCTTTGGAATTAATTTAGAGGAAATAGACAAAACGAAATTATTAGTTTCTAGAATTAATGATCGAAATATCTTTCCTCATGTAAAAATCACTTATATGATGCGAAGTGTAGATGAAAATGCAGAACATTTTGTTCTAGCAATTAATGTAGCTCCTGCTGATTCAGTAATCCGATATAAAGAAGGAGACTATAACGAAAAAGTATTTATAAAAGGTGATGGTAACGCTACCCCTGCTACACCTGAAGAAATCATTTCCTTATCCAAAAGAAAATATGGTGTAGATAATGAAACAACAGCTACACAATATAATGAAAAGGAATGGTCTCAATATCTAGAACTATGTCAAGAATACAGACAAGATGGTTCTATCCCCTCTTTAAAAGAACTACAAAATGAAGAAATTGTCTCTAAGGATAGCTATGCAAAATCTGGCTTTATTATGTTTAAAGATTCTTATGATCAAGATGATACGATGATATGTTGTCGTCTTTGGAAAGGATTAAACAAAGCAGGTGTTGTTCTTGATAGTAGTAGATTTAAAGGTTCACTAGCTAAGGTTTTTATGGAAACTTTAAACTTTATTGAAAGAAATACTAAATCAGGTTGGCGTAAAACAGAAAACGGAGGCAGAGAAGAAGTAAGATCTTACCCTAAAGAAGCAATTAGAGAAGCATTAGTTAACGCAATAGCACATCGCGATTATTCTATTTATGGAACTCAAATCGATGTAGATATCTATTCAGATAGACTTGAAATTGTATCCCCTGGTTCCTGGTTATTACCAAAGGATTATCATGAATATCCTGTTGGTTCAATTCCATCCATTCGTCGAAATTCAATTATCGCCGCATGTCTTGATGTTGCAAATCTTATGGAGCGAGGTGGAACTGGCTTTCAAACAATGATGGAAAGCTACAAAAATTGTCCTGAAGAGATTCAGCCTGTTGTTTCTATTTATCCTGGTTTCTTAAATTTACGTCTTTATGACCGACTATATAATGGTGAATCCATAAATCTTGATCTTGATGAATTATCAAATTCTCAAAAAGTAATCGCTATCTTAAAAATGGAAGGACCTAAATCTGTCAAAGAACTTCAAGATGCTTTAAATTTCTGTAATAGAGGACAATTCTTAAAAGAAGTACTTAATCCTATGTTTGAATCCGGGAAAATATATAGAGATGGTAAAGCAAAGTCTCCTAATGCATTAATTAAAATTTTAAAGCCCTAATTACAAATGAAAAGAAGTGGTGCTCATTAACATCACTTCTTTTTGTATCTAAGTATTAATGTTCTTTATGTTCAAATAAAAGAATATTTGGTGCTCCAGTAGCTGAAACAAGGAATCCTAACTTGAATGAATCTGTTTCTACTGTTTCATCATCCTTTAATGAATAACCTACTTTTTGTAATGCACTTACCATTTCATCAAAATCATTTACGTTAATTCTAATCGCATAGAAGCCTTCTTTTACTTTTTTATTCTTAAATTGAATTAAGTCAGTAGAATTTCCTACACTATCCTTCATTACATAATAATCAAACTCATCGTTTTCGAAATGATGTACAATTTTTAAGCCAGCTTTACCTTCTAACATTTTCATGTACAATTGAATTCTTGTTGTCGTAAATACTGAATAAAATGATGATATAACCATAATGTCCTCCTAGTCTATCGAATAGACTTTTATTTACTTTCATTATACTTTTTATTTCTAGCAATACTAGCTAAATTCATGAAATATCTTGAGTTTTAGAAAGATTTAATTGTATAATACTTTACGCATGCACCAGTGGTGGAATGGCAGACACGTACGCTTGAGGGGCGTATGAGGCAACTCGTGCAAGTTCAAGTCTTGTCTGGTGCACCAATTGTAATCAAACGAGCCTGATGGTTCGTTTTTATTTTATAGGGTGATCAAGATGAAGGGTTTAGGAACAATTATTAATGTAGTCGCAATTATATTAGGTGGCATAATTGGCTTACTATTTAAAAATTTAATGAAAGAACGCTACCAAGAAACAATTTTAAAAACATCAGGTATTGCTGTAATGTTTTTAGGTATATCTGGCACATTATCAAAAATGCTTGTCATAGAAAATAATGCTTTATCTTCTATTGATACTTTACCAATGATTATTTCTTTAGCACTAGGTGCTTTAATTGGTGAAATCATTAATATTGATGGTCAAATGGAAAAGTTTGGTTCTTGGCTTAAAACACGTACTGGTAATGCAAAAGATCAAGATTTTACTAATGCTTTTGTCAGTGCTTCTTTAACGGTATGTATTGGTGCTATGGCAATTATTGGTGCTTTACAAGATGGCATTAATGGTGACTATTCTGTATTACTAGCTAAAGCAATATTAGACTTTATTATCATTATATTAATGACTTCTTCTTTAGGAAAAGGATGTTTATTTTCTTTTATTCCAGTAGGTTTATTACAAGGACTTGTTACTGTTCTAGCAATATTCATTTCTAAATATGTTACAACCGAAATCTTAAATTCTATTTCTTTAGTTGGAAATATTCTTATCTTTTGTGTAGGTTTAAATTTAATTCGTCCTAAGACAATTCGGGTAGCGAATTTATTACCTTCTTTAATCATTATTGTGATTTTTACAATTTGTTTCTAAAATTTTTATCTTTTTTGTGACCTAAGTAATCTTTCTTCTGTCTATAGGGGTGTAAAGGAGAACAGAAAGATGAAAAAATTAGTTTTAGCTACATTATGTATTTTAAGTTTAGTAGGTTGTTCTACAACCAAGAAGGAAGCTGTGATTATCGAAGACAAGACAGATAAAACAGAGATTGCTACACCATTTCATGAAGCCACTTCATTAGATGAAGCACAAAAAGATGCAGGATTTCCTTTCAATATTCCTGAAGAAATTAATGGAAGTACACCTTATTTATATCTAGTCTATGACAATGATATGAGCATGATTGAAGTTCGTTATGGAACAAGCGAAAATGAAGTATCTTATATCCGAAAAAACAAGGGACTAGTAGAAAATATTTCGGGTGACTATAACAGCTATGATGAAACAAAAACAGTTACTGTAAATGGCAATGAAATAACCTTAAAACTACACGATGATTTAGCTTATTTAGCAGAATGGAATAGTGGCGATTATTCATATGCACTTAAAATCACTGATGGTTTAAGTGAAGAAGCATTCTTAGATGTTGTCTCTCATATTGACTAGTTGTAGTATATTACCAATGAAAGATCAAAGTATTATCCAGTTATATTTAGATAGAGATGAAAATGCAATACATGAGACAGATAAAAAGTATGGCCGATATTGTACTAGTGTCGCTAACCATATTCTCTTTAATCGTGCTGATAGTGATGAATGCGTAAATGATACATATTTAAAAGCTTGGATTACGATTCCCCCAATCATTCCTGAGAATTTAAAAATATATCTAGCAAAAATCACAAGAAATCTCGCTTTGAATCTTTACGAGAAATACCACGCAGAGAAAAGAAATGACGGACAAACACCTGTTGTTTTAGATGAAATCAGTGAAATTGTTGGTAAAAGTACAGTAGAACAAGAAGTTAATACCGTATTACTTACAGATAGTATTAATACATTTCTAAAAGAATTACCAAAAGAAAAAAGAAAAATCTTTGTTTTAAGATATTGGCATATGTACTCTATATCCGAAATATCCACCCAATTACATATTTCTGAAAGTAATGTAAAGATGTCTTTATCACGAACTAGATCTGCACTACACGATTATTTAGAAAAGGAGGGCTTTATGTAATGAAAAAAGAAATGGATTTCCTACACTCCTTAAATGATATTGATGATTCTTTTATCGAAGAAGCTACAGGAGTGAGTAAAAAGAAAGTATTCTCCCTAAATTTTCCAAAGCTTGTTCCTATTCTAAGCTTTAGTGCATGTTTATTACTACTTATGGTATTTGTTGCCTATAAACCTAGTCAAAAAGATCAAGGTGTACTTGTCACAAATCCTTATACGGAAATTTCTTCATTAGATAAGGCTGAAGAAGAATTAGGTTATACCTTAGAAATTCCTACTATAGAAAATACAACAGAAGAATATTACCTAATTAATGACATGCTTGAAGTTCAATATATTTGTAATAACGAAACAAAATATACGATACGTAAAGCAAAAGGTAATGAAGATATTAGTGGTATCTATACAACTTATACTGAAACAAAAAACATTCAAGTTGATGACTTAGATATAACCATTAAAGGTAATAATAGTACTTATTATCTCGCACTATGGACTAGTGGTTCCTACTCCTATTCTTTCTATATCGTAGATGGTTTAGATGAAGATACACTTGTCACTTATATCGAACAAATTAGATAGTCGAAAGGCTATCTTTTTTCGTTTTAAGCATGTAACCGCATCCAAATTTAGACACATTTGCACATTTATCTAAATGTGCTTTTTCTTCCGTTGACCTATGGTCAAACATGAGCTAAATTAACTTTCGCTCAAAGAAAAAGGAGGATATTTCGTGGAAAAGATAGCAAAGAAGATTGTCAAATACAGAGTAATGATTTTAATTATTGCGACTGTACTATTAATTCCAAGTTTTATTGGATTTATAAAAACAAAGGTAAACTATGACATTTTAACTTCTTTACCAGATAGTTCTGAATCTATCATCGGTCAAAACATATTAGGTGATGATTTCGGTCAAAAAGCAACCGCAATGGTTACGGTAAAAGGATTACCCGATAAAGAAGTCAAAAAGATAGCAGATAAAATTGAAGATTTAGATGGAGTAAATTCTGTAATTTGGATTGGTAAATATACCGATACCATTCCTACAGATATGATTCCTAGTGATATTCGTTCCATGATTGATAATGGTGAAGCAAAGTTAATCATGATTACATTCGATTATGATAACGGAAATGAGAAAACTCTCGCAGCAATCAAAGAAACAGAAACGTTATTAAATGAGAATGTCTATATTGGTGGT
This sequence comes from bacterium, assembly GCA_963645035.1. Taxonomy (GTDB): domain Bacteria; phylum Bacillota_I; class Bacilli_A; order Erysipelotrichales; family Erysipelotrichaceae; genus Bulleidia. Next base: position 10,854 of record CAVIQY010000061.1, read on the forward strand.
TTAGCAGCCGTTACGTATGACACAATGAATGTCATTGAATCAGAGTTTCCTATATATGTATTAGTTGCTGGATTACTTGCGATGGTTGCCCTATTCCTTGGCTTAAAATATACACTCGCACCTGTAATCTTTATCGTTGGATTAATTTATGCGATTGCCTATAACTATGGAACAAACATATTCTTAGGAGAAATTAGTTATATTACAAAATCTATTGCGGCAATCTTACAACTTGCCGTATCCATGGATTTCTCTATCTTCTTATTAGAAAGATATGATGAAGAACATAAACATTCTTCTTCTAGTGAAGAAGCGATGGTTAAAGCAATTACCGCTACGTTTACAAGTATTTCAGGTAGCTCCTTAACAACCATTGCGGGATTTATGGCAATGATTACGATGGATTTAAGTTTAGGTAAAAACTTAGGTATTGTTATGGCAAAAGGTGTTGTCCTAGCTGTTCTATGTGCCGTAGTTATCTTACCTGCTTTAATTCTTACATTTGATAAGCCATTACATAAATACCAACATAAAACAATATTCCCTAGTTTTAAACCATTCGCTAAGTTTACGGTAAATCACTACAAAGCTTTCTTAGTTCTAGCTGTAGTCATTGCAATTCCATTCTACTTAGCGCAAAAACAAACACCTGTTTATTACAACCTATTAAAAGCATTACCTAGTGATATGGCTAGTAATGTTGGTACAAGTGTTCTAAAAGAAGAATTCAATATGCCTACAACGAACTTTATTCTTGTCGATAAAGATTTATCAAGTCAAGAAATGGATGAAGTTCTTGATACGATTAAAAATACAGATGGCATAGTATCTATTGCTAGTTTAGATGAATTTATTGGTAGTGGTATACCTAGCGATTTCTTACCAAGTGATATTTCAGGATTCTTTGAAGGTGGTAATTACAAATTAATCCTAGCAAATAGTGAATATGAACCAGCTACTGATGCACAAAACACACAATGTGAAACCTTAACAAATGCATTACATGAGATTGATCCTACAGCCTATGTAACTGGTGAAGGTGCTTTAGATAAAGACTTAGTAACTGTCGCCAATCATGACTTTAATATGGTGAACTATGTATCAATTATCGCTGTATTTATCATTATTGCATTTGTGTTTAAGTCATTAACAATTCCACTCGTCTTAGTTAGTGCTATTGAGTTAGCGATATTCATTAATATGGGTATCCCCTACTTCACAAACCAAGCGATACCATTTATCTCTTCTATCGTTATTGGAACAATCCAATTAGGTGCGACAATCGACTATTCGATACTAATGACATCTCGATATAAAGAAGAAAGAACGGTATTCCATCAACCTAGAAAACAAGCTGTAATCAATACGGTTTCTAGTTGTGCTAGTTCAATTATTACAAGTGGTTTATGTTTCTTTGCGGCAACAATTGGTGTTGTATTTGTTAGCAAAATTGACTTGATCAAATCAATTTGTTCGATGTTAGCTAGAGGATCCATTATCTCAGTATGTGTAATCTTGTTTATTTTCCCTGCATTACTATTACTATTTGGACCAATTATTGAAAAAACAAGTTCTGGATTTAAAGGAATTACAAATAAATAGGAAGGAAATAAAAATATGAATATCAAAAAAATATTAATTAGTTCATTAACTGTATTACTTGGATTATCTTCTTCAAATTTAATTAAAGCAGAAGAAGATGACAATAATTCAAACGTTGAAAAAGATGAAACAGTCTATGCATTTCTAAACTCAGATGGTTCTTTAAAAAGTGCTACTGTTTCTGAGTGGTTACACCATGAAGGCGGTTTTGACAATGTACAAGATGAAAGTATCTTAAATGATATTACAAACATCAAAGGTGATGAAGAAATTAATCAAAATGGAAATACATTAGTATGGAATAGCACAAATGATGATATCTATTATCAAGGTACTACAAATAATGCTTTACCATTATCCATGCAAGTTACATATTACTTTAATGGAACTGCTGTACAACCAGAAGATATTCTTGGTGAATCTGGTGTCTTAGAAGTACATATTAAAGTCATTAACAATGAGGAACAAACAAAAGTCATTAACGGTAGAACAAAGTATATTTCTAGCTTATTCCCTGTCGCTATCGTTACCGATTTAAAAACAGATATCTTCAAGGATGTTGAAGCAGATGACGCAACAATCATCAATGAATCAAAGAATCAAATCTTAGCCTTTGCGACAGTATCTGGTGCTAGTCAAATGTTAGCTGAAACAGATATCGATGCTTTAGAAGAAATCAAAGATAGCTTAAAAGATGAATTTGTGATTAAAGCTAACGTTACTGATTTTGAAATGCCATCGATCATCATGGCTGCCACTTCTGTTGTGGATAAGGATCATGATGATTTAGATACAAGTGATTTAGATAAAGTTACAGATGGAATTAATGATTTAAAAGACGCAACTGCTGAAATCTTAGATGGAACTATAGCATTACATGATGCAAATATTGAATTAAACGATAAGATGGGAGAATTCCAAAGCTCTTATGCAAAATTCCAAGATGGCATCAATACTGCTAAAGATAGTCAAGGAAGTATCGTAGATGGTGCTAAACAATTAAGTGATGGTATTAGCCAAATGAAAACATTAATGAATTCCTTAACTAGCCAATTGGGTGAATTAGATATGAATGAAATTGGTAGCTTATTAAATTCTGCTAGTACTACTGTTTCTTCATTACCAGAAACAGTAAATACCTTAAATAGTATGAAAGAACAATTAGAAACTGCTAAAACACAATTAAGTAGCTTATCATCGATTATCTATAGTACTTATACAACTGAAGAAAATGCGTCTAATACTACTTCTTTATTAAAGCAACAATTCGCTGCCCCTACTCTAGCTGCTATCGCAACAGAGCTATGTACCGCAGTAGATAATAGCGAATTAGGTATATCCATCACTTTAACAGATGAAGAAAAAGCAGCTATTGGTGAAGTAATCGCAAATAATGTTTCAGGTACAGTTTCTTATAATGAAGAAGCATTAAATGCAATTATCGCTGATGTCGCTGCAGCTAAAACTGCCGCATGTGGTGAAGATGAAGAATGTTTAGCAAACGTCAACGCAAATACAACTGCCGAAATCCAAGCATTTACTGGTAGTATTTCTGTAACACCAAGCGTTGATACAGAAGCGATAAGTTCTTCTTTGCTTGCGTTATTTTCTAATAAAACAGGTGGTATTTCTTCAACAGTTAAAGATGCCATTAAATCACAACTAACTGGTGCATTAAATTCTGATGATAGTCAAAATCTAGTCGCTGCTGGAGCATATGAGGCTTCTAAAGTAATCGTACAAAATGTGGCAGATACTACACAAACTACACTAACGGATCAACTAACAGCTATGCAAGCTCAATTAGATAGTGCAATAGAACTATGTAACACAATGTCAGATAGCGTAAACAGTTTAATTGATCAAGCTAGTAAGATTGATTTAAATAAAGTAAGTAGTTTAGGTACTGCATTAGAATCTGCAGGTCCTGGGCTTGATCAATTAATTTCTGGTAGTAATAAATTATACGAAGGCACAAAGTCCATGCAAAGTGGTTTAAATACTTTAAGTTCTTCAAGTAATGATGTAACAAACGCAATTAACCAATTCAAAGATGCTACACAAGAATTAGCTGAACAAACAGGCAAATTAAATGATGGTGTACAAGAATTCTCTGATGAAGGTATTGATAAATTAAGTAACGAAGTAAATGACGCAATCAATGACTTAAATGATGTATTAGATACAGCTAATGCAACACTCGATCAATCTGTAGAATATTCTAACTACGCTGGTGCTAGTGACTCTATGAAAACAAGTGTTAAGTTCATTATGAAAACAGATGAAGTAAAGAAAGCAAAAGATACAACTTCTAGTGAATCTAGTGAAGTAAGTGAAACTTCCTCTACCCTACTAGAAAGAATAACAAACTTATTTAAACATTAATTGATTATCACTAATATCACTAAGATTTAGACATCTTAGTGATATTTTTTATATTCCGAAAATTTTTTGAAGAAATTTTGAGGATTTGCCAAATTTTTACGAATAAGA
>CAVIQY010000062.1:0-14885 GCA_963645035.1 bacterium
TCATCTAATTGAACCATTCTATCTTTGAGTTCTTTCTTTTTATATGTACCGTCTATTGGATTATATTGACTGGCTTTAACTTTAAAGGTATTTATTTTTATAACTTTTCATAACTCTTCATAACTTTTTCTATATGTAATTTAAAAAGAGGATTAGTTTATACAATTTTAATCCTCTTCTTTAGTGTTTTAATCTTTTATCTATTTCGCAAATAAATATCATTTCCTTGTATATCTATTCCTACAAAACAAGGGAAATCTTTTATCTCTAATTTACGAATTGCTTCTGATAATAAATCATCAAAAGCGATAACTTCGCTTTTAATAATGGCGTGGCTTAACAAAGCTCCTGCACCACCACATGCCACAAAATAGATTGCTTTGTTTTGAATCATTGCTTCTTTTACGGCATCACTTCTTCTTCCTTTACCAATCATCACCTTTAGACCATGATTTAAAAGTAATGGTGTATATGCATCCATTCTAGAACTAGTTGTAGGGCCTGCTGAACCGATTACTTGTCCTTTTTTATTTGGTGTAGGGCCAACATAATAAATAGATGCACGATTCAAATCAATTGGTAATTCTTTATTATCTTGCATGAGTTCTACTAAACGTTTATGAGCTGCATCTCTTGCGGTATAAAGTGTTCCAGATACTAACACTGCATCCCCTGCTTTTAAGTTTTCTAAATCTTCATCTTTTATCGGTAAAGTTATATGTTTATAGTTCATAATGTAAACTCCGTATGGCGACATGCATGACAACAAATATTTACAGCTACTGGCATACCTGCAATATGTGTAGGAAAAGATTCTATTTGCACTTTAAGTACTGTAGTCTTTCCACCTAGTCCCATAGGACCTATCTGTAACTTATTTGCTGACTCTTTTATTTCATCTTCTAATGCTTTATAGCGTAAATCTTCATTACTTTTACTAATTGGTCTTAACATTGCCTTTTTGCTTAATACCGAAGCGTAATCAAATGTACCACCAATACCAACACCAACTATCATTGGAGGGCACGCATTTGGGCCTGCATTTTGAATTGTTTCTAAGACAAATTTCTTAACCCCTTCTACTCCTTCAGCAGGTTTTAGCATTTTAATTTGAGACATATTTTCTGATCCAAATCCTTTAGCCATAATTGATACATGCACTTTATCACCTGAAACGATATTTGTATAAATTACAGCAGGTGTATTATCTTTTGTATTTTTACGGTCAAATACAGGATCACTTACCACTGAAGCTCTTAAATAGTTTTCTGTATATCCTTTACTTACACCTTCTTGAATTGCATCATATACATTTCCATCTATAAAATGTGCGTCTTGGCCAACTTCAAGATATACGGTAATCATTCCGGTATCTTGGCAAATAGGAATATCTTCTTGTTCTGCAATTTTTGCATTATCTAATAACATTTCTAAGGCAATCTTAGACGCGTCTTTCTCTTCTTCTTGATAACCTTTTTTCAAGGCACATAAAATATCAGGGTCATATTTTACTGCAATTTGACCACACGCTTCTGTAATCTTATTTGTAATTTCCTTTACGCTTATCTCTCTCATTTGTTCAACTTTCTTAATTCCATGTTCTTATGATGCTATAATAGCACTTGTAGGAGGCATTTATGGCAAAAAGTAAAATTTGTGATTTCTGTTTAGATGAGCCAAAAGGTCTCTTCAATCGACCTGAAGCACTCAAAGATGGCCACTGTATTTGTAAAAGATGTAAAAGAATCATCGAGAATTATGGATTACCTGTTAAATATGACATTTTCCAATTGTTAGTCACAAATGATCCTAAGATGCGTGAAATGCTTATTAGCAATTACTTTGAAAATCACACACCAGAAGAAACAATTGCTAAATTTTATCCATTACCTAGTATGTTACTACATGCTGGAGAAAGAGCGATTAATGTTGTGGATTCATCCATTACAGTACTTTCTAGTTTGATTCCAACAGAAAAGAAAAATATTCGTATTGCAGATATTACAAGAAAAGATTTTAACCAATTATATACAGCTCCTGGTGATAGTGGTGTAACACCCGTTAAAGGTAAATTATATGAAACAGATGCTGCCCTATATTTTATGAGTGATAATTTCTTAAATTGTCACCGTCTAACAAATATGATTCATGACGCAAATAATCTAAATGAAATTGTTGTGTCTGAAAAAGGAAAAACATATAAATATCGTGTAAATCATTCTGATTTATTTTATATGCGAGAAGCTCTATTCTTTAAAGCTGCTGCTAAACAAGAAAATAAAGATGGTAACTTAATTTACTTATCTAGTGACAATACAATTACCATTACGCCTGGCATTTATTCTGTTCCTAAAAATATAGTGCCTGGTGTGTATTATGTATCCCCTCTAAAAGATGAAGGAATGCATGTGAGAGATGCGACAGGAAGAAGAAGAGAATGTCGTAAAGGACGTGTACAATTAGACGCTGGTTCTTCCTTAGAAGTAACTGGAGAATATCAATTAAGAAGAAACGAAAGGGAATAACATTTCCCTTTTTTGTTTATTTCCATATAATTTCCTTATGACAAAAGAAAAACAAAACACAAATGACTTGAATCAAAAGATTCGTTATCGTTATAGCAATATCCTTCAAGAAATGAAGGAATTAGAAAATGATACCGAGCAAACACTGAGCTCTCAATATGACGCTTTAGCTAAAGGTACAAATGAAGGAATATCTAACATGCCTCGACTAAAAAATGCGATGTTAGAAGAAGCAGATTTACTCTTTCAGGCTAGTTCTAAATTTGCTAGTTTCTCCGTTAAAACTCGTGAAGCTTCAGATGAATTAAAAACAAGAGTGAAAGAAGCCGAGCGTGTTGAAAAACAAATGTCTAAAAAGCATCGTGTCTTACCAGTTAAACCTACAAATGCAGAAATAGACTACGAAGAAAAAATCACAAAACATTTTGCGATAGGTGCTTCATTCAATAAATTATTTTGGGTATTTTTTATTGGTTGTTTTGGTGGTGTAGTCATTGAAACAATTTGGTGCATTATCACTAGAGGTCACTATGAAAGTAGAGTTGGACTAATATATGGACCATTTAACCTAGTATATGGATTTGGTGCTTTAGTTCTAACTTATTCTCTATACCAATATCGAAATCGTTCTGCTTTCTATTCTTTTATTGGTGGCTTTATTAGTGGTTCTGTTGTGGAATATCTCTGTAGTTTCTTACAAGAGCTTGCCTTTGGTTCTACTAGTTGGGACTATAGTAATAGACCATTTAATCTAAATGGTCGGATTTGTTTAGAATATTCTATCTTCTGGGGATTACTTGGTATATTTTGGATTAAAACAATTTATCCATATATGTCAACTTGGATCTTAAAAATACCAAATAAAATTGGTAAACCATTAACACGTATCTTACTTGTATTTATGATATTTAATTCTCTTATGTCAGGAATTACAGTGAAAAGATGGTATGATCGAACGCAAAATAAACCATCCACAAATATCATTGAAACTTATATTGATGAACATTATCCTAATAGTCGCATGGAAAAGATATACGCTAATCTTGAATTTAAATAGGCTTATCACATCGATAAGCCTATTTTTTTATCTCTTTTTCACGTATAAGAATGATCCTAGTGCTGAAATAAAGAATACAATTGATGCCATGATAAATGGTAGTGTTGGATTAATATCATAAATAAATCCTGCAATTAAGGCACCTAATATCATTCCTAAAGAACGCATTGCGGTGCTAAAACCCATAACTAAACCACTATTTTCTTTCGTACAATTTTGTGCAGACAAGTTTTGTAATACCGGTAAATAGATAGAATTTACCGCATAATAAACCGTCGCAATGATTAATACTGTCGCAATGTTTTCTACTTTTACAAAGGCAAATAATAAGACAAAACAAGTAAGGAAAATGACAACTAAGCTCTTTCCTAAATCTCTTTTTTGTTGGATATAAATCGCTACCGTCATATTTACGATAAAACAAGCAATACCTGTAGCTGCTTTCACATAGCCATTATAGGAAGGCTTAAAATTGAATATATCTTTAATGTAGTAATTAAATGTTTGATCATATGCAGTAGAAGCTAAACTGGCCACAAATGTAACCACAAATAAGATTCCTAATACAAGGGTAATAAATTCTTTTCCTTCAAAGAATATACCAAAGGGATTAACATCTTTTAATGTTAGTTTCTCATTTACATATTCTTCTCTGTCTATTGTTAAGAAATAAGTCAATACTGCTGCAAGTAGTAAGAAGAAGATTTGTAAATAAAAGGAATAAAAGATATTAAAGTCACCAATTACACCACCTAATAAATAACCAAATGTCGCAAATACAGTTTGTACAGTTGTATATAGTGTTAAATTTTTTCCTTGTGTTTTTTCATCAGATATACGAATGATATATGTTAAAGCAGATACGACATAGAAGCTTACTGTTGCCCCACAAAATACTCTAGCGATAACAATCATCCATTCTGTTTTAGACATCATAAAGAAAAATTGTCCTAAAGCATATAATGCTAGCCCTATTGTCATTTCTTTTCGTTCACCAATTCTTCTTGTTAATTTACCAACTAATGGTGAAAATAAAAATTGTCCTGTAGACATTGCCGCAAATGCTACACCAAACATATAGTTTCCTAAATTTAACTCTTTAATAAAAGTTGGTGTAACTGGATGAGCTAAATTCATTGATATATTTGTTAGCATAGATATGCATAAAAAATAAAAGAATGGATTCTTTTTTCCTTTCATATCTCAAATCCCCCTAAAATATAATTATTTCTATTATAATTGCTTAGCGAGGTATTTTATGAATTTTATTTTGATTTATATCTTATTTGAAATATTTAGTTTTATCTATGATGCATTTCTAAACAAAATGATTGATAAACAACGTGCATTACCATTACCTGAAGAAGTAAGTGATGTATATGATAAAGAACGTTATGCGACATTTTTAAACTACAAAAGTGATTTAAGAAAACACAACAATCGTTTTTCTATTATTAGTACTTGTATACGTTTTGGTTTAATCTTTTGTGGCGCATTTAAATGGATTGATCGCATAAGTGGTGGAAATGAATATCTAGTTGTTCTTTATTCCGCACTTCTTTCTTATGTGATTACCTTACCTATTTCTTATTATCGTTCTTATGTATTAACATTTAAAATCAAAGAAAAATACAAGCAGAATAAGAAAACAAAGAAAGAATTTAATAAAGATTATTTCCTTGCGGATATTCCTTCTGAAATTATTAGTATTCTTGCATTATTTCTAGTGATTGCGATTGTTCATTTTATTTCTAAGTCTAACTTATATCCAATGACACCTCTTAAAGCGATTATGATTTCCTTAGTAATTGCATTAATTATTGTTGTCGCGTCTCTACTCATTACGCTTATTTCTTTATTTATTTTTAGAAAGACATATACCTTTACAGAAATGGAAGATAACGAGTTAAAGCATAAAATTAAAGATTTATTAAAAGGTGTAAAGAAAAAGATCTATCACATCTATGTTTATAATGAATCAAAGAAAAGTATTAGTAAAAATGCCTTTGTCTTACATTTTCTGTTCTATAGAGAAATCAGTATTGCGGATAACTTCTTAAATGAAAATGCTGAAGAAGAATTACTTGCGGTTATTTCACATGAAGTAGGCCACTTAAAGCATAAGAAAACATTCTTAGAATACTTATCTTATGTTGAACTATTCTTATTATTCTGTTTATTAACGTATTGCGTATATAATCCAATTCTATTAGAACAATTTGTAACTTGGATAAATCATTCTTTTGGTGTACAAACTACAAGTTATTATCTATTAGTTGTGGCAATTAGTACCTTCCTTGATCCAATTACATTTGTTTTATCCATCTCTTCTAATTACATTAGTAGAGTTAATGAATACGAAGCAGATCAAAACGCTGTAAAAGAAGGCTATGGCGAAGCCTTAATTCGCACATTTAAAACATTAAGTAATGATGAATTAGTTGATGTAAATCCTTGCAAATGGGTTGAAATTACGGAATACAATCATCCTGGTATGACAAATAGAATTCGTGCCATACGAAAAACAAATTAGTCTTTAATATATTTCTGTATTGTCTTTAATAATACATTTAAATCAATAGGTTTAGTTACATGGTCATTCATTCCCATTTTGAGTGACCTTTCTTTATCTTCACTAAATGCATTTGCGGTCATTGCCACAATTGGTATATTTGCTTTAACTGGATTACTTAATTTTCTTATTTTCTTACAAGCATCATATCCATCCATAATTGGCATTTGTACATCCATTAAAATCATGTCGTAATAGTTGTCATTTGCTCTATCTAGCATTTCAATGCATTCCACACCATTTATAGCTCTTTCTACAATTAAGCCTTCTTCGGTCAATAACTCCATCGCTATTTCTGCATTTAAGTCATTGTCTTCTGCAAGTAAGATTCTCTTACCTTTTAACTTTTCTCGATTAATATCTGTATCAATAACAGAATTTACTTGTGTATCTTCTTCTATCGCAATCTTTGTAGGTATACAAACCGTAAATGTAGAGCCTTTTCCTAGAGTACTATCTACAGATATGCCACCATGCATTAAATCAACTAGTTTCTTTGCAATAGACATACCTAAACCAGAGCCATCAATTCCACTTACTGTAGAAGAATATTCTCTAGAGAATCGATTAAATATCTGTGTTTGGAATTCTTTGCTCATGCCTATACCCGTATCAGAAATAGACGCAATAGTATTACAATATCCATCTTTTTCGTCTTCTTGATAGATTAAGCAAGTAATTTCGCCACCTTTTCCTGTATATTTAACCGCATTACTAACTAAATTCATGATGACTTCACTGTAATGAATTTCATCTAAATAAACATAATTGTGTTTTAGTTTTGATTCTAGTTTTAATGTTTGATTCTTTTCTTCAGCACTATTCATAAACATAGAAACACATGACGCAAACGTATTTTCTACATTTATCGCACTTTCTTCGATACTAATTTTATTACTTTCAATTCTTGCTAAATCTAATACATTATCTAATAATGCGAGTAACTTCTTACCACAGTCTTGGATATTATCCATATAAGTATTTAATTTATCAGGTTCATCTATATGTCTTCTTGCTAAGTCAATATAGCCAATAATTGCATTCATTGGAGTACGAATATCATGACTCATATTAAACAAGAATACGGACTTAGAATTATCTGCTGCTTTTGCACGTTCCGCTGCTTTCTTTAACATCTTTTGTTGTTCCTCATGTTTTGCATGTTCATTTTGTAAATAAACACATGCACAAACAATCATTGCGACAACAACGAGTGTACCTAGGATGATTGCTCTTATTGCTAGTTGATCTCTTTCAATCACTAAAGCATATGTTGCGTCTAAATTAAGTTGTATACAAAGTACAAGACTGTCCTCAGTATCATTACCAAGTAAGTAACAAGCAGTAAATTCATGTGTTCCACTAATATCGAAATTATAACTAGGTATACCTGCAAATGCTATTTCAATATAAGTAGAAAGTTCTTCACTTACTTCTTCGCCTTTTTGTTTATAATCTTCACTACTAGCATCATTTCCATCTAAGAAGTAGACAATCTTATCGCCTTCCTTTTTCGCTATAAAAAATGAATCTGTAGAATTTACTTTCTTAAGTTCGCAAAAATGATTTTGTATACGTTCATACGACAGTGAATCCATATCAACTAAATCATTATCTCCAATAACATCTAGTGCTACTTCATACATCGCGTCTGTTCGGTTAATATTCTCATTGAATACATTCTCTAAAGTACTTTCGTTATATTCTTTTTGTAATACAAAGGTATATCCAGACACAAAAACAACCGCAACCATAACAATCAGCATTGCATTAAAGAATTTATTTTTGAACTTTGGTTTCTTCTCCAGTTGTAATTGTTCTGACATAAGTTCGTCTTCCTTATAAATGATTGGCAAAAAAGATAAGCTCTTTTTTCTATTATACCTAAAATCACCTTGATATTTCTTGTAAAATTCTATTATCAATCAAATTAACAAGATTAATTCGTCGCTTTTCATATTGTCATTTTGTATTTCGTCGCTTTTTTCGTCGTTTACCGCCGATTTTACCGCCACTTTTACCGCCGATTTCTTGTCCAAATAATTCGTCGCTTTTTTCGTCGCTCTTTATATCATAGACTAAATTTGTATCTCCTTTTGTGAAATAGATTTCATCTAGCAAAACGGCATTATAATTGATTTTTCTGCTTTTAATGTTATGATGTTTCTGTCCATAAAATAGATGTAGGTTTCATCAAAAGTGTGGACTTTTATATTTTAAGGGGAGATTAATATGGAAAAGAAAGCTTTCTCAACTAAGACAGTGGTAGCTACTGCTATCGGTGCCGCATTATTCTTTGTTATTGCTAGATTTGTTTACATTCCAAGTGGCATTTCTAACACTAACATTTCTCTACAATATGCAGTATTATCATTCGTATCTGCATTATTTGGACCAGCTGCTGGTGCTTTAACTGGTTTAATTGGTCACACATTAACAGACTTAAGTTATGGTTCTGTTTGGTGGTCATGGGCTATTGGTTCAGGAGTACATGGATTCATTGCAGGTCTTGTTTCTAAGAAACTAAGCTTAACTAAAGGTTCTTTCAGTAAGAAAGATGTATTAACTTATGTTTTCTACAACTTAGTCGCATGTGTTGTAGCTTGGGTAATCATCGCTCCTGTTGGAGATATTGTGATTTATGCAGAAGATGCTAGCAAAGTATTCGTACAAGGTGTATTTGCCGCATCTAGTAACTTCGTTATCTCTACAGTAATCGGTGGTCTACTATGCTTAGGTTACACTAAGACAATTGCTAAAGAAGGATCTTTAGACAAGGAATAAGAAAGAGTTAAAGCCGGTTTTTATGCCGGCTTTATTTTTGGTAAAGTATGAAAAATGTAATCAGTTTTAAAAATTTCTCGTTTCAATATAACGCCCAAAAACAACCAACATTAAAGAATATTAATCTTGATATTGAGGAAGGACAAAAAGTATTAATTTGTGGTCCTAGTGGATGTGGTAAATCTACATTAAGTAATTGTATCAATGGCTTAATTCCTTTTTCTTATGAAGGCAAAATTAATGGTTCTTTAGTGATGGATGGTATAGAAACCAAAAACGCTTCTATATTTGAATTATCAAATCATGTTGGTACTGTTCTTCAAGATACAGATAGCCAATTTATTAGTTTAACTGTAGCCGAAGATATTGCCTTCTCTTTAGAAAACAATTGTGTTGAAATTCCTGAAATGAAGGAAACCGTAAAAAAAGTCGCAACTGCTGTCGGAATAGAAAAAGAATTAGATAGTGCTCCTAGTGAATTATCTGGTGGTCAGAAACAAAGAGTTTCTTTAGCTGGTGTCATGGTAGGAAATGCAAAAATTCTATTATTTGATGAACCTCTAGCAAACTTAGATCCAAAAACTGGTAAAAGTGCGATTGAGTTAATTGATGAAATTCAAAAGATCACACACGCAACAATCATTATTATTGAACATCGTCTAGAAGATGTTTTATGGAAACATGTTGATCGTATTATCTTAATGGATGATGGACAGATTATTCGTGATACAACACCTAATGAATTATTAAGTAGTGATGCTTTAAAAACACATGGCATTCGTGAGCCTTTATATTTAACTTGTGCAAAATATGCAGGTGTCGAAATTACACCAGAGAAAAAACCAGAACATATCAATAGTCTTGTATTAGATGATCATGATGTATCACTCATTCAAAAATGGTATGAGAATACAAAATATGAAATTCAGCCTAACACAAATGATTCTATCTTACGTGTAGAAGACTTAAGTTTTAAATACGACACAAAACAATTTGATACATTAAAACATATTTCTTTTGATATCAAAAAAGGAGAAATGGTCGCTATTGTTGGTCAAAATGGTGCTGGCAAATCTACACTAGCTAAGTTAATTTGTGGCTTTGAAGAATGTACTAGAGGAAAGATTTACTTCGATAATACAGATATTACAAAAGATTCAATTAGAATGCGTGCTAAACATATTGGTTATGTTATGCAAAATCCAAACCAAATGATTTCTCAATCGAAAATCTATGATGAAATTGCATTAGGACTAAGAACGACGGATATGTCAGAAGACGAAATCAAGCAAAAAGTATATGACGCTTTAAAAGTATGTGGTCTATATGAATTTAGAAATTGGCCTATTAGTGCTTTAAGTTATGGGCAAAAGAAAAGAGTTACTATCGCTTCGGTTCTAGTCATGGGACCTAGTGTCATCATCTTAGATGAACCTACTGCAGGGCAAGATTTCAAGCATTATACCGATATTATGGAATTCTTAAAGAAGTTAAATGATACAGGTATAACCATTATTATGATTACGCATGATATGCACCTAATGCTTGAATATACAACTAGAGGACTTGTTATTGTGAGTGGTGAATTAATTTCCGATGAATTAACAAGTGAAATATTATGTGATAAAGATTTAGTAGAACAAGCTTATCTAAAAGAAACAAGTTTATTCACCTTAGCAAATAGATGTAATATAGATGATCCTGTTGCATTTACAGATTGCTTTATTCATTACGATAGGATGGTTAGAGATCATGGCTGCTAAAACAATATTAAACTATATCCCTAAAAAGAGTTTTATCCACGAATTGTCTGGCACAACAAAATTAATTCTATTTTTGTTGTTATCGATTGTATCGATGATTACATTTGATATTCGTGTATTGCTTGCAATTCTAATTTTCTCTTATGCGAATTTCAAAGCATCAAAGATTAAGTTTAAAGAAGTTTCTTTCATGGTAAATTTCATTCTTGTGTTTACGTTGATTAACTTCTTTCTACTATATTTATTTAATCCAAACTATGGACCTAACTTATATGGCTCTAGAACAGTGTTATTTCATATCGCAGGTCGTTATGATGTAACCGTTGAACAATTATTTTATCAAATGCATGTATCTTGTAAGTACATCATTGGTATGCCACTAGCGATTATCTTTATTTCTACGACTAATCCTAGTGAATTAGCTGCTTCATTAAATAGTATCGGTGTACCTTATAAAGTATCTTATTCTGTATCTTTAGCCTTAAGATATATTCCTGATATTCAAAAAGATTATCATGATATATCGCAATCACAACAAGCTAGAGGAATCATGCTTGGTAAAGATGTTAAGTTAATGACTAGATTAAAGAATGCCATTACGATTGTTTTACCATTAATTCTCGTGAGTATTAATCGTATTGATACGATTTCTAATGCGATGGATTTACGTTGTTTTGGCAAAATGAAGAAAAGAACTTGGTATATGAAAAGAAAGTTCAGTAGAAATGACTATATTGCATTAGCGATATGCATTATCTTCTCTATCATTTGTTTAGCTGTAACTTATTCTAATGGTTCTAGATTCTATAATCCGTTTAACTAGTATGAGAAAAGACTTTCAATTAACATCAAAGCTTAAAGAATTCCTAAGTTATGACTTAGGAGTAATGGATAAAAGTAAATATAAGCATAAGATTGTAGATATCTTCTATAACAAAAAGATGACTTGTGATATTTATTATCCTGATATAGTTCAAGATTCGTATCCTGTATTTCTTATCGTATTTGGTGGGGGCTGGATATCTGGCACAAAAGAAATGCGATTTATTGAGGATATGCTAAAACCATTAAAGTATGGTTATGCTTGTGTAGTTATCAATTACACTTTAGCTTTAGATGATATTTATCCAAGAGATGTTATCGATGTAAAAGAAGCGATTAACTTTATTCATCAAAATAAAGATACTTATCACTTCGATGATACAGATATTACGATTTGGGGTGAATCAGCAGGTGGGCATCTTGCATTAGAAGCTTGTTTAGTACCAAATGATTTATTTCAATTAGATTTAAATACAACTGTAAAAAACATGATTATCTTTTATCCACTAGTAGATATCGATACTGTAGATAAAGATATTGAATTAGAAGAAGATAAATATAAACAAAAAGAATCATTGATTGGAGCGTTACTTGGAGATAACATCAATAACCAAGAAGTGATTCACTTAGCAAGTCCTATTCATTATCTAAATGATTCTATGCCAGCATTATTTTTACAACATGGACTTAAAGATCGATTAGTTCCTGTTAGTCAAAGCATAGAACTCATAGAGAAAATGAAAGATTATCCTAATGTTCGCTTTCAATATGAATTATTAGAAAATGAAGATCACTGTACAGATTATTTCTTCAGTGATGAAAATATAGAAAAAATATTAAATTTTGTGAGAGGTAAATAAAAATGAAAAAAATGTTAGTATTCCAAACAGATTTTACTTATGCAGAAGGTGCTGTTGCGTCAATGTATGGTGTATGTAAGAGCGTAGATAGTGATATTGAATTAATTACTGCTACACATGAGATTCCTCAATATGATACTTGGTCTGCTTCATATAGACTATATCAATATATTGATTTCTGGCCTAAAGGAACAATCTTTGTGTCAGTCGTAGACCCAGGCGTAGGTACAAGTAGAAGAGCCTGTGTTGCGAAAACAAAGAATGGTTATTACATCGTTACACCAGATAATGGTTCATTAACTCATGTATATAACAAATGGGGTATTGAAGAAGTAAGAGAAATTGATGAAACAGTAAATCGTTTACACCGTGATGATAATGGTTATGTATCTATTTTCCATGGTAGGGATTTATTTGGTTATTGTGCTGCAAAACTAGCTAGTGGAAAGATTAGCTATGAAGAAGTTGGCCCTACTTATCCTGTTGAAGAAATTAAACGTCATGAAATTCCTGTAGCAGAAGTCGTTGGTAACAAGATTACAGGTATATTTGAAATTAAAGATCCTAACTTTGGTAACTTATGGACAAATATTCCTTTAGATACATTTAAGTCTTTAGGATTCAAATTAGGTGATACTGTTCATACACAAATCTATCATAACGATGAATTAGTTTATGAATGGGATTTACCATATTACGATTCCTTTGGTAAAGCAAAAGATCATAGTGTCATGATTTATAACAACGAATTAAATAACATGGCTTTAGCAGAAGTAGTTGGTAACTTATGTAAGAATTACAATCTAACATTTGGAAAGGATTATAAGGTAGTTTTCTCGCATGAATAAACTATTAGTTTTTCAAACAGACTTTGGTCTAGATGATGGCGCCATTAGTGCTATGGAAGGTGTTTCCTTCAGTGTATCTAGAGATTTAAATATTCGTCATTTAACACATAATATCCCTCAATATAACATTTTTGACGCATCATATAGACTTTATCAAGCAATCAATTATTGGCCAGAAGGTACTGTATTTGTGTCTGTTGTTGACCCAGGTGTTGGTAGCAGTCGTAAATCCGTTGTCGCTAAAACTGCTACAAATCAATATATTGTTACGCCAAACAATGGAACATTAACACATATCAATAAATTTATTGGTATTACAGAACTAAGAGAAATTGAAGAAACAACAAACCGCTTAAAAAATTCTGAACTATCTTATACATTCCATGGTCGTGATGTATATGCCTATACTGGTGCTAGACTTGCCTCAGACACAATCACAATGGAACAAGTTGGCCCAAAACTAGATTTAGCTGAAATTGTTCAATTAGAACTATTTGGTTGTCAAACAATTGAAAATGGTGTCATGGGGCAAATTGATATTCTTGATGTACGCTTTGGTTCTTTATGGACATCTATTCCTTATGAAGAATTCAAAAAATGTGACTTCAAATTTGGTGATAACATCTTAGTTAAGATTTATAACCGAGATCACATTGTTTATACGGGAACAATTAATTATGGTAAATCCTTCGCAGATGTACCTGTATCTACACCAATTATTTATATGAATTCTGCTTATCATATCGCTGTAGCCATCAACCAAGGATCATTTGCTAAAGCTTATGGTATTGGAGTTGGTAGTGATTGGAAAATCACAATGCAGAAAGCTTAATAGGAGCTTAAAACTTGTTTGTCATTTTAGGCAAACAAGTTTTTACTATCATCTTATGATTTACATATTGAGGATTATACAATGAGAAAATTTGATCATAATGGATTACTATTAGCAAGTTATCAAGCTAAATTATTCGAAAAATCTACGGAATTAAACTGTTCTACTCCTATATTTCTAAGAAGGTTTTTCTATTCCGATTTAGTAAAAACACTAGATGAAAACGAGTCTTGTTTGTTATCTCTTGATGTAAACGAAGGAATCGAAAGTATTCAAGAACAATTTGGTGATTCTAGCTATGGAAAAGAAAAATATTCTAAAAGTGCATTATTTTGGATGGGATACATGTACAGATATATTTCTTACACTAGAGAACAATCTACACGCTTTGTCATGAGAACATTTAAATATAGACAGATGTACGAAGTGTTCATCCCCTATTCAACTCAAGATCCCGAATGGTGCATTTCTAGCTTACTAGAAATAAACAATTTAAATGAAAACTATTTCGATAATAACTATCGCCTAAAAGAAGTTATGAAGAAAAGTGGATATTACTAAGACATAAATAAAACTTGTTTGCATATATCTTACAAACAAGTTTTATTTTTATATCAATTATTCTTCAGCACCAATTGCATTACCTGTATATAACTGATAGTATCTACCTTTCTTAGCAATTAGTTCATCATGATTACCACGTTCAATAATCGAACCATTTTCTAGTACCATAATACAATCAGAGTTTTGTACAGTTGAAAGTCTATGAGCAATAACAAATGTTGTTCTACCCTTCATTAAAGCATCCATACCT
This sequence comes from bacterium, assembly GCA_963645035.1. Taxonomy (GTDB): domain Bacteria; phylum Bacillota_I; class Bacilli_A; order Erysipelotrichales; family Erysipelotrichaceae; genus Bulleidia. The sequence continues at coordinate 14,878 of CAVIQY010000062.1, forward strand.
TTTTGTAC
>CAVIQY010000063.1:0-14271 GCA_963645035.1 bacterium
GCCCTAATCTTAGATAAAATTCTATTTTTAATCACTAATCTAATAATATGCATAATATCTCATCTTTACCTCCCTTCTTAAGCTTAAACTAATGCTTATAAATAAATTATATTAAGCCCCCATAAAAATCAATATTTTTTCATTTCGTTTTCTGTAAATTGTTACACATTCCTTTTTTTGCTTTGCAAATAAAAAATCCAACATTATGCTGGATTTCATTTAACCTCTAAATTTTAACGCTTTTTCCATTGCACGTTTAGCATCTCTTAACTTATCTGTTTCTCTCTTGTCATATAAGTTTTTACCTTTAGCTAATGCAATTTCCATTTTTGCCCTACCATCTTTTAAATACATTCTAGTAGGCACGAGTGTATAACCTTTTAAGCGTACTTTATCGTATAGCTTACGTATTTCATATTTATGTAGTAATAGTTTTCTGTCTCTTGTTTCATCCACATTAAAGATGTTTCCAAATTCATATGGAGAAATATGCATTCCTTTAATCCACGCTTCTCCTTTATAAATAGAGATAAATGCATCTTTAAATTGAACTTTACCAGCACGAACAGACTTAATTTCTGTCCCTGTTAAAACTATCCCACATTCTATTTTTTCTTCTAAGAAATATTCATGAGATGCCTTACGATTTAAGGCAACTACTTTTTCTTTACCTTCTTCTTTTGCCATGTTGCTTACCTTTACTTCTTCTAGAATAGTCTTTTCTATCATTATGTCTAGAATGTGAATCTCTTGATGGTTTAGGTTTCTTTGGTTCTATTAAGCCAAAATCAATTTTACCTGTTTCCTTACAAGCACTTAAGACCATAATTTTCACTTTATCACCAATGCCATATTTTTTATGTCTACTTGATCCATAAAGTGAATTTGTACGAACATCATATACATAATAGTCATCACTTAACGAAGCTATTGTCACTAGTCCTTCTACCGTATTAGGAAGTTGTGCAAAGAAGCCAAAACTAGTCACAGAAGAAATGATAGCGTCATATTTTTGTCCAATGCGACTAGACATATATTCTGCTTTCTTCATATCTTCCACTTCCCGTTCTGCATCAATACTTTCTCTTTCACGAAGTGAAGTTTGTTCAGCATAATCACTCATTTTATTTTCATCTAAGTCTTTATTGCATGCTTCATGGTTAAATGCATATTTCCAAAGCATACGATGAACAATTAAATCAGGATACCTTCTAATTGGAGAAGTAAAATGTAAATATTCTTCTTCCGCTAAGCCAAAATGTCCTAAGCATTTAGGATCATATTTCGCTTTTTGCATGCATCTTAATAGGATAGAAGAAATAATTGGATAATTCTCATGGTCAATATATTTTTCTAAATAGCTTTGTATTTCTTTTGGTGTAACATTTGCTTTTTTTAGATTAAATTTACAACCAAGATATAAAGATGTTTCTTCAAAACTACGTAATTTCTTGATTTCTGGTTCCGCATGAATTCGATATAAAGCAGGAATTTGATTTTTATTCATAAAATCTGCTACAGAGACATTCGCCGCAATCATACAATCTTCAATGATTCTTTCTGCATGTCCTCTTTCTCTAACACGAATATCAACTGGATAACCAACTTCATTCACAATAATTTCCGCTTCTTGTGTTTCAAAATCAATGGCACCTTTTTCATGTCTTTGTCTTCTAATACTATCTGCACAATCTCTTAAATCATGAATCATTTCATTTAAGAATTCATATTGTGCTATTGTACTTGCATCACCATCTAACATTTTATTGACATTTCGATATGTCATTCTTGCATGCGATTCGATAAAGCTAGGATAAATACGATAATCTTGAACATATCCATCTTTTCTTACTTCCATTTCACAAGTTAATGTCAAACGAACAACATTAGGATTTAAGCTACATATACCATTACTTAATACATGTGGTAACATTGGCACAACACGATCTGTAACATATGTAGAAGTACCTCTTCTTAGTGCTTCTTTATCTAATGGTGAATCTTCTTTAACATAATGAGAAACATCGGCAATTGATACTTTTAGTAACCAACCATAATCTGTTTTTGTTACACCAACCGCATCATCAAAATCCTTAGATGAATCTCCATCAATAGTAATAATCGTTTCTTTTGTTAAGTCTGTACGACCCTCTTTTTCTTTTTCACTTACTTCAGTAATCGCACTAGCTTCTGCCAATACTTCTTCACTAAAGTCTGCGATAATATCATGGTCCATTAATACAGTTAAAATATCTACACCCGGATCATCTTTATGTCCTATTGTCTCACGATATTCTAATTTTAATAATTTCCCATATTCTTTAATATCAAGCATTACTCTTAAACCAGATACTGCTTTAAAATCTTTAGGGAAAGTAATCTTACAAGGATGAACCCGTAACTTTTCATCATCTAAAATGCATTTTAAAGCACCATTTCCAAATAGAGTAAATGTAGCTGTCGCATGTGTAATTGCGTGTTTTCTAACCGCTTTTACAGTATACTTGTAGTATTTTTTATTGATTCCTATAACAACTATATCTTTATCTAATGCTTCACCAATAAACTCAGGTTCAATCATAATCGAACGACCATCTTCTAAGTCAATATACCCTACTCCCTTAGAATTAATTCTTATCATCCCCGTTATTAGTCCAGCATTTTCCGCAAGCATATATGCATTACCTTTTTCTCGAACTACAACATAATCTTTTTCTAAATTATCCATTGTCTTAGAAAGCAATGCAAAATCACTTGAAGTCTGTATATTTAACGCACTTTCAAGTTCTTTAAAAGATAGACCTTTTGGGTATTTTTTTAATATTTCTAAAATTTGTTCATCTAAATTTATCATATTCTTTACCTAAACATAAAAATAAGCCGGTTCCGCCGGCTCATATTAATCAAATATACGAATTGCTATAACTAATACAAAGAAGATAATTCCTAACACTAATGTTAAGTTAGAGATTACTTTTTCAGAACCTCTCTCTTTTGTATTGGCAAACAGGTTTAATCCGCCGGATCCTGTGAAAGCTCCAGAAATACCGCTTGATTTACCACCCTGTAATAAAGTAACGATAATTAATAGAGCAGCGTCTATCATCAATAAAGCGTTTAACATGAAAGTGCTCCTTTCGCTAATGCTTAGTAATTATACTTAATTCAAGCATAAATGTAAATAAAAACTAGTCTTTATCGGCATATTTGGATAATATTTACTTATCCATTGTTAGATTGGCATAGTATTTTAAATCTTTTAAAATATCTTCTATTGATTCTTCACAACCATCTTCAATCCATTTTTTGATTATCGCTGTCATCGCAGACTGATAATACAAAAATACTTTTTCCCATCTTTCTTCAGGAATATCTGATTTTTCAAAGTAAGGAATCCATATTTTTTTATAGAATTCATGAGAAATCTCTTCACTTTTAAAAAGTTGTATATATTTTAATAAGCTTTTCGCAAATACCCTATTTTCACGAATTGTTTCTAATAAGTAAACTAAAAACGACTTATCCAAAAGTTCTTCTGCTTTTAATTTGTTCGTTCCATTATTCTTGTTTACCAAATTTTCTATATATTCAATCAAAGGTTCTTCCATTTTAGCGGTAATTGCTTGCGTTACATCTGATATATTCTCAAAATTGTCATAAAAAGTGCTTCTTGCGACATTTGCTTCATCGCATAAATCCACAATCGTAATCGAGGAAGCACTTTTCTTCTCAAGCAAATCCAAATAGGCAATGCATATTTTATTAATTGATTTATTGAACTTTGTCATTTCATCCCTCTAATAATTCTATATACGTCATATAGTCTAAATAATCAAGATAAGAAGTAGGAATAAAACCTTCAGGAAATTCATAATGAATTTTAATTAAACTTTCAAATTGTACTTTGTCTATATCTTCAAAATTGATATCAGCTGGTTTAAGCATAACGATTCCATCATATTTTTCTTCATAACAATGTGATCCTATTGTCACATACATTACATCAGCATTCGTCATCAATACTTTTCCGATAATATAATCTCCGACTATACATGCATTATCTTCAATATGGAATCTTACTTCAGCTTCACTGTAAGATTCATCTGGTGGATACGACCAACGATGTGTTCCATCAGGATTATAAAAAGTATCCATATCGTTGCTAGATTCAATTTGAAATGTATCATTCAATTGATCTTCTGTAGCTTTTCCTTCTTTTTTTAAAGCACATCCTGAAAGCATGATTAGAGCCAAGATACAAATCATCACTTTATTCATAACTTGTTCCTTCTTTAAGTACACTTAAATCAATTTGATTATCTCCAATGTCTATTGTCTCTTTATCATGCGTTACGATAATTACTGTTTTTCCTGAACGCGCAAAGGTCTTCAATAAATTCAATATAATTTCTTTATTCCCAGCATCTAATGATGCCGTAGGTTCATCAGCTAAAATTAAATCAGGATCTTTTAATATAATCTTAGCGATTGCGAGTCTTTGTTGTTCACCACCAGATAATTCATATACTTTCCGATTTAAATCCATATCTAGTTGTAAACTTTTTAATACTTCTTTAATTCTTTCCTCTTTGTGAGGCATCTTTTTAATCTTTTTTACAATCTTTAAATTATTCATAATGGATTCACTTTCTATTAATCCAAAATCTTGAAAGATAAATCCAATATTCTCTCTTAACATTTTTCTTTTTAAAGCACTATTTTTTATCTGTTTCCCATTATAAAAAATCTTTCCAGATTGATATGGTTCAATTAGTCCAATAATATCAAGTAACGTTGTCTTACCACATCCACTTGTACCATATATACATGTAATTTGACCTTCTGGTATTTCTAAATTCAAATGATCAAATAATGTTAACTTACCAAATGATTTACATAAATTCTTAATCTTAATTTTCATTTGTGAACCACCTTTCTGTAATAATGTAGATAATAAAAATAAAGCACGATTTCAAAAATGATCATAAATATGATGTTATACAAGATACTGCTTAATCCTGTTATTCTATTTGATATAATACATGCAATTAAAGCTAAGAATGCTGGACTAGCTATCTTTAAGATATAGGTTTGAATACCATATGGTTGTACTCCTTCTGTAAAAGCTACTCTATATCTTTGTGAGTTACTATCAATATCAGATTGAATTAAGAATCGATTTGTAAAAGCTATCGCTAATATGATTGCGACAAATAAAATCACATGCTTTGTTAAGCTTTGTACATTTGCATCATAATATTGTTCAAATGTATTTTTCATTGATTCAACCTGATAGGCTGGAGCGTAACCATTATCTTTAAATGCTTTATTTGCGATTTCTGTAGCTTCTTCTAATGATCCTTCATAATAAAACATACTACCTGTCATTTGACCTTCATAACCATATAAGTCAGGTGTATAAACTAATGGATACGAAGAAACTTGATCTTGTTTTAATAGTTCACTAAAGGAAAGCGTTTCAGGATAGTAATCAAGATAGATAAAATGTACAGTCTTCTCACTACCTAAACTAGAGAAAATATTCCACTCTATTTCTCCTTCTGTATAAGTGACATTTGGTGTCATAAAGACTACCGCATCATTTTTCCAATCATCATTATCTAACAAATTATTATTTCTTATATATGACCAACTAATGTTATAAAACCAATCTAAATTATCTGCGTCAGGTGTAGTTAGTTCTGCACTCCAATACCCTTTGCTAAATCTAAATCCACCTGTTTCTTCTACAAATTGTTCCCTTACCGCAATATAAGAATCTTGTCCTATATCTAATGAATATCTTGATGTTAAATCATTACCAAATTGATAATAATTTTCCAGTTTATCTAATACATGTTCGTGTCTTTGAATCATCGTAATTAAATCTTTTGTTTGTGTAAAACAAGTAAGAACGGATGGTAATAGCACAAATATCGCACCCATCTTTGTAATATAGGCTATCTGTTCTACAACAGACATCTTACTTTCGCCTTTAAATGAACTAACAATAGGTACAAAACGAATAACTAAATAAAGAATGATAGAGATAACTAGTTCTATTCCAAATACTTGTACATATTCTAATAAGAATAAATCAGAGAATACTCTAAAGCTATTGAAGCCACCAAAGAAATAGATAAATAGGCATATAAAGAAAATGATTAAACTAATCAATGAATACTGAAGGAAGTATTTCAAAAACATATCCCAATAAATAGAAAAAGCATTTTCTCCTTCTATCTTATGAACAGATATCTCACGAGTCATAGAGAATATTTTTGAGCATAACATTAGCGTAAGAATTAAAACTATCGCTATTTTTAATTTTAAATTACTTGTCACACCACCTGCATAATCAAGATCGCTAGAAACATCGTAAATTCCCGCTGTCCCACAATCCTCATAAGAAAACTTACCAACTCTATCTTGTAATTGTTTAATAAAATTAGTCGCATTTACTTCAATATCTCCCTCAAGATTAAATAAAACATAAATACCACTAACTTGATTACAATTTTTTAAATTAGACAAAGATAAAATTGCTAAAGGGATAAAATTACTTATCCTAAATTTTCTATCATTCGCTTTATTTACATATCGCTTATTTCCACTTAAATCTACATGTGTGCTTCCTTCTAACAATAACCAATCATCTATATAAATATCATTTGAACTAAGATAAAGATCAAAAGTATCTTGTGCATCTGTACCATTTTGTCTAACACAAAAAACAACAAGATGATTTTGATTAGCTAGTTCATCCATTGTTTCAAAAAAATATTTGGTGTCAAAATCATAAGAATTATCTTCAATTGAAAAAGAAGCGTTTAAATGTCCTGTCGTATCATATGCTCTAGTATATGTTGAGAGTCTATATATGCTAATCGTATCAAACGGCAAAATTGTAAGAACACAACTAAATATAAGAAGAAATATCGAAAGTAAAAATATATTTTTCTTCATATAATTATCCTTTCAAAGTAATGTAAGAGGATAGAACTATCCTCTTACAAAACACATCAATTATTCTACGAAATAATCTTTCGTTCCATATTTACTTAACAAATAATGATAATGTGCAAAAACACTAGTTCCTTTACAATATTCTCTATATTGAGATTGATTTGCAATTATACCGCACCCTTCTCCAATTATTTTTCCACCAACACATGGTCTATATGTATTATAGCTGATTTTATTATATACGCCTGACCAATACGTTTGAATTTCACTTTGATCCCAATATGTATACTGAACATTATCATCTTCAGCACTAGCAGTAGCTGCTTTTACCGGAATAGATACTAGGCACATAAATGCACATGACACCACAAATAAAAATTTAATTATTTTTTTCATATTACACCTCCATTGTCTTATCAAGTTATTGCAATATCTTTGACAATTGTATTTTAACAAAGGAGTATACGATCTTTAAGAACAAAAAAGTTAGTTTTTGTTCACTTAAAAAAGAAAACATAAATTCTTAATCATTTATGCTTTCTCTCTTAATATCTGTTAATAATTACTTATCGAATTCAAAGAAATTTAAACCTATTTCTTCATTCTTTTTTCTACCAACGTGACCATCCATTAATGTAATAACCATCTCACATGTAGCACTAATTACTGCTTTATTTAGATGACCACCATATGCTTTACCTTCTTCATCTGCAGCAGTTAAATGTAAATGAATATATGGTTTATTATCCATTTCTGTTATTGTTCCAATTAGTGCTGTGATTTCTGTAGGCATCTCATAATGATTACTGTAATATTTCTTTTCATCCACTTTATATACACCTACAGTAAATTCACTTAATGCTCCTATCGCTTCTACTTTGGCACATAAGATATTTTCTTTTTCACATATCTTTGTTAGCGTTTCTAAAATTTCTTCTTTAGGATCCATTCTTACAACATAAAATCCATTTAGTTTTCTATACTCCATATATTTGTCCTCACTTTCAACCTATTATACTTCTTCACAAGAAGAAATAAACAATCTAAGGAATATCGCCGCTATTGTATCTTCTATCAAGACAAGAATGAGCCACTCAACAAACATAATCAAAAAATGATTATTTCTTAATTTTATAACGGTAAATGTATTAACTGTACTTTGAAACACGTAACTTGCAAATAGAGAATAAAGTGAAATATATTTCTTACTTTTAGGATCTACTTTATATTTGAAATCTCTAAAGTAATATTCTTTTGCGGACATATTTAATGCATCCTTATATGCTTTTACTTGTTCTAAATATTTCTCAGGAAATAAAAAATCTCTCACTGGTTCAACTATTTTACGAAGTGGAGTAAATATAATTTCTAAAAATTTTTCTATTTGTTGAATGAGTTTCATATCCAATTATCCTTTGTCTCTTAAAGTATATACCTAAATTTGAGTAATAAAAAAAGAATACATCATAATTTGTATATGACGTATTCTCTCTAGTTAGATTTCTTCTTTTGTTTCTGGCAAATAAATATTATAAATTGTATCTTTAATGAAAACCCAATTATCTAAATCTGTTGTCCAAATATAGTCTTCTCCTTCAAGGATACCTTGACGAATGAGTTTAATTAAATCTTCATCTGTATATGGCCCATATTTTTGACCATCCCCATGTGTATAATACCAAATCTTATCCATAATATTTATCCCTCTGTACTGTTGTTTGTAGGTTCTGGTGTAGATGCTTTAGTAAATTCATACTTATAATTTTCTTCATACGTTGTTGCAGAATAATTATTCGCATCAGCAGGATTAGCTGTAATCACAATACGATATTCTGTATTATTACTTAATTGATCTGCTTTAATAACAAGTGTTCCCGAATCAGAAGTAAATTGTTTATCTCCTACCGTAATACTGTAATTTGAAGCATATGCATCTTTTGTCCAAGTAATTGTTAAATCACCAGATTCAATATTAACATTCTTTGATGTAATTGTTGGTGTCGTAAGTGGAGTTGTTGGAGCAGTATAAGTAAACTTAATGGATGTCGCATCACTTTCAGAATACTTTGTATCACTACTCTTTGCCGAGATATAAGCTGTATCACTCGCTCCATTCGTCATAGAAGAAGCGTCTAGCGTAGCTGTAGTTGAAGTAACTTCTTGTTCATAAGTGCCAACTGTAAATGTATAAGAAGTCGCATTTTCTACTGCATCCCAGGTAAAAGTAAATGTTTTATCTGTTAATGTATATTTCACATTTTTAGGTGCATCTAATTTCTTTACAAGAGCAGAATATACATAATCTATTGTAGTTGCTGTACTAGCAGAATATTTATCTGTATCTTTTGGATAAGCAATAATCGTCACTTTATAAGTTTGACCATCTGTCAATTTATCTGTACCAACACTAGCAGAATTACTTGCAGATTTAATCTTAATTTCATTTGGTGATGTATTTACAGATACTTCATAGTAACTAGCATTTAACACCGTATCCCAATTGATTGTTACACCAGTTGAAGAAACATTAAATTTAATATTTTGTACTGATGATAATGCTTCCGAAGCACTAGCAGTCGCAGTTGGTGTAGGTGTAGCTTCATTTACTTTGTTATATTGATTAAATGTATTATCACCAGCCCCAATAATTTGATCACTAGAATTTACCGCAATAATTGTACTATCACATGCCGCAACATATTTAACTCCAGCCCACTTAGATGTTTCTTTTGTTAAATCATCGTTCGTCGTTGCGACAACAACTGTCTCTTTGTCTGTTAAACCTACAACATAATCTTTACCTACAGCTACTTGAGAAATATTCGACCAAGCAGTTGTATTTGTACTTGTTCCTCCAGTTAAAGAATAGGTATTTACTTTTCCACTTGTGAATAATACTGCTATTTCACTATCTCCAATAGATACGTTTTTAATACCAGATAATCCTTCTAATGTATCTTTAATACTTAAATTACCAGAGACTTGGATTCGACCACTTGTATCAATAGCGATTGTATAATCATCTCCTGCATACACTTTAGTGATATTATTCCAATCATCTACCTTACAAGCTGTATCACTTCCTGAGCAAACTACTTCGCCACTATCTTTTACACCAACATAGTGTGTACTACTTATGGCAATATCTTTGATATTCTTCCATTTTGATACTTCACTTGGTAAAGAACTTGTAGAAATGACTGTTCCATTTTTCTTTAAAGCTAATAATGTAGACCCATCTGTATCAATTTCAACAACATCATCAAAATCAGTAAGTGATGGTGTACTACCACTAGTTACTAGCTTTCCTTTATTTGTAATATAAGCAGAATAAGTTTTAGCACTGACCACTCTTTTTTCACTACTAACAGATAAAGATGTTTCATCCGATTTACCAAACAGATTCATTACTAGAATAACTACTAGAATAATAGCTACTACAGCTCCACCAATAATGAAACCTAGTTTCTTTGGATCATTTTTCTTTTTCGTATCTTTTGTAGTGTTCTTATTAGAAGTAGATGCTTTAGGTTCATCTTGTATCTTCATAATTGTCGTTGCTTGTAAAGTATCAGATCCAATTACTCTAGTTTTTTCTAAATCACCAGTTTCATCTAATTCTTTTGTTTCTTCTATATCATCATAAGAATCATCATCTTGATTATTCATGTAAGATTGATTTTCTTCTTCTACACGTGTTTGTTCTACAAAAGGAATTTGTACACTAGCATATGGAAGCTCTACATCAGGCATTTTTAATTCTCTATCATTTAAAAATAAATCTTGTACATCTATATCATATAATTTAGCAATTCTCTTTAATACTTCATAACTACATACAGAATTACCATTTTCCCATTTCATATACTCACTAACAGGTACCCCTATCTTTGACGCAACATCTAGTTGAGCAAAAGAAAAATATCTGCGCAATGAGCTTAATTTTTCAGGAAGTTTATTTGTCATATTTCAACCTCTATTCATTGAACATTGTACAAATATAAGCGTATATTTTCAACTTTTAGCGCTAAAAGAATATGGGAAGATTGTGTGAATTATCACATAGTTTCACATAAAATTTGCATTTTTTTATATGTTTGTTAGATAATATCGGGGTATGAAGAAATTAACGATGAAAAACATTCGCAAGTTAGTATTGATGACTTGCATGTCTCTCTTATGTTTGAATACTCTTCAAACTACAGTAACAACAGTTAACGCTGAAGGAGATGACACAGAACAAAAGACTTATGCAAACAACCCTTATAGTGGTGGTTGGAGCAACTGTACTTGGTCTGCGTGGCAGCTTGTATATGAAGCTACAGGTATCGCCTTACCAAGTTTAGGAAATGCTGGTTCTTGGTACGCTAACGCTGCTGCTGCAGGATATACAGTATCCACTGAGCCAAGAGCTAACTCTGTCGGTGTATGGAGTGGTCACGTAGTATATGTTACAGATTTTGATGGTCAAAACATTTACTTAAAAGAAGGTGGCTTCCTTGGCGGTTATAACGAAGCATGGGCTGATGGTTATAGTGCAAGATATGGTGAAGCATTAATTGGTTACATTTATATCCCTGGTGATATGAGTGAAGTTAGTGCTCCTACTTGGACAGAACAATTTAACAGCACATCTTATGTAGGCACAAATGCCACAACACAAAATGGTGTAGAAAGAGCAATTTCTTCTGAAGTTGAAGGTCAAAACATCGAAAACTTAGAAGAAGAAATCATCAAAAAATACGACCCTGAATTAGTTGAGAAAAAGAAATCTGAAGAAGAAAAAGCAATGCAAGATATGCTTAAAGAAGAACAAGACTTAACAAGTGAATCTAGCACACAAATTACTACAACAAGTTCTTCTCAAACAGCTAGTTTAGCCGCAAGCATGTTAGCACCATTAATTACTAAGAAAAAGTAATCTTAAGGACACATAAGTGTCCTTTTCTTTTTGTCTATATATTTTAAATTTTCACAAATTTATATAGTTTACTTCCCTTTCTTGATATAAAATAAAGGTACACGTTCTTAAACAAGGAGGATAATAAGTGAATAATTTAGAACTAAAAAAGATTGCGAATAATGTTCGTAAAGACATTGTTACCGCAGTACATGCCGCTAAAGCAGGGCATCCAGGTGGTTCTTTATCTGCAGCTGATATCTTTACTTTCTTATATTTTGAAGAAATGCATATTGATCCAGCTAATCCTAAAGATCCAAATCGTGATAGATTTGTTCTATCAAAAGGTCATACAGCTCCAGGATTATATTCTGTTATGGCTGAAAGAGGATATTTTGATCCTAAAGAACTAGTAACACTAAGACATACTGGTTCATTCTTACAAGGTCACCCTTCCATGCAATATCTGCCTGGAATCGATATGAGTACTGGTTCTCTTGGACAAGGTATTTCCAGTGCAGTAGGCATGGCCTTAGCTACAAAAGTAAATCATAAGGACTATAGAGTATATACATTACTCGGTGATGGCGAAATCGAAGAAGGTCAAGTTTGGGAAGCTAGCATGTTTGCTAGTGCTAAAAAACTAGACAACTTAACTGTCATTGTCGATAACAACAACCTACAGATTGATGGTGCAATTAGTGATGTCAACTCTCCATATCCTATTGATGAAAAATTCAAGGCATTTGGATTCCACGTGATTTGTATTGATGGTCATGATTTCGATCAAATTCGTGCAGCTTTTAATGAAGCTCGTAATACAAAAGGTAAACCAACATGTATTATTGCTAAAACTGTTAAAGGAAAAGGTGTTTCCTTTATGGAAAATCAAGCAGGCTGGCATGGTAAAGCACCTAATGATGAACAATATGAGATTGCAATGAAAGATTTAGAAAGAATTGGTGAAGCACTATGAGTGATGTTAAGAAAATAGCTACTCGTGAGAGTTATGGTAATGCCCTAAAAGAACTAGGTGCTACTAATGAAAATATTGTTGTCTTAGATGCCGACTTAGCTAATGCGACAAAAACAGAAATATTTAAAAAAGCTTATCCTGATCGTTTCTTTGATTGTGGTATTGCTGAAGGAAATATGATGGGTATCGCTGCAGGTTTATCTACAACTGGTTTAATTCCTTTTGCTAGTACATTTGCTATGTTTGCGGCAGGTAGAGGATATGAACAAATTCGTAACTCTATTGGTTACCCACACCTAAACGTAAAAATTGCGGCTACTCATGGTGGTATTTCCGTAGGTGAAGATGGTGCAAGTCATCAATGCTTAGAAGATCTTGCATTAATGCGTACAATACCTGGCATGGTTGTAATGTGTCCAAGTGATGATGTTGAAGCAAGAGCATGTGTTAAAGCTGCTGTAGATTACGTTGGACCTGTATATATGCGTTTTGGTAGAAGTGCTACTCCTGTCATCAATCCTGAAGATTATCACTTTGAGATTGGTAAAGGTCATGTTCTAAAAGAAGGAAAAGACGTAACGATTATCGCAAATGGACTATGTGTTTCTAGCGCATTAGAAGCTGCTGAACTACTAAAAAATGATGGTATTGATGCTGAAGTAATTAACATCTGCACAATCAAACCATTAGATGAAGAGTTAGTTGTACAAAGTGCAAAAAAGACAGGAAAAGTTGTAACAGCTGAAGAACATAGTATCATCGGTGGATTAGGTGGAGCTGTAGCAGAATGCTTAAGTGAAAAATGTCCTACACCAATGTATAGAATCGGTATCCGTGACCGTTTTGGTGAATCTGGTCCAGCTGCTGAACTAATTCATAAATATCAATTAGATGGTGAAGGCATCTACAAACAAGTTAAAGATTTCCTAAATAAATAACATCCTAAGTCATCATAAATACGATTTATGATGACTTTTTATTTTACCCGATTAATTTTCTAAAGAATTTTTGAGGATTTCCCCTATTTCTTGCGAATAAGAAATATAGGAGGAATTCATATGAAATTCATAAAAGAAAATTTCGATATAAATATCGACTACATGGCGAATACCTTTAGGCCAAAGTATAGTAATCAAACAAAAACGTTTTCTTACAAACATAATGTTATACAAATTAAAAAGGTACTTAACAGTCATTTTGATTTATATGTTGAGGAAACAAAAACAAGAAGAAGTAAAGAAGTACGTTTGACAGAAAATTTATTACGTGAAATAAAAGATACTTTACCTAGTAAATTTGAACTACCTCGAGTGATCATTCTAGACTTTGATATTTTCAACGTGAACGCTATAGGTGCATATGATAGATTATCCAATACGATGTACATCAATAGTAAATACAACACTAAAGAGAAAATTCTAATATATCT
>CAVIQY010000064.1:0-13790 GCA_963645035.1 bacterium
CGAGAAGACTTGTTGACATACCTGCTGCACAAAATAAATAAACGTTTTTCATGTTTTTTCCTTTCATTATTTAATAAATATTGGACTACTCCACGCACATGATCCATTTTTCTCATAGACTTTAATGCGCACTTCATCACCTGTTTTTGTTTCGAGTTCTCTTGTTATATCTTGTTTATACCAAGAATCAAGTGACCCTTTATGAATTCTAAATTTATAAGCATTATGCCAAAATGGATCACTACGATAATAATCTGTAAAGTGATATGTATCTTTTAATAGCTTTCTCACTTCCTCTTCTAAGGCATAAACTCTTGTACCTTCTAATAGTTCTTGAAGACTTAATTCAACGATTTTGTTTTCCAAAGATAATTTTATTTTTGTATTCAAATGACCTTCTATCTCAAAATATAATCCTTCTGTTGTTACAGCACTAGGTCCCATCCATTTACCAGTAGTCGTATTAGAATGTGTTGTAAATGTAAAGTCACATTCTTTCTCTGTTTGTTTATCAATTGATTGACCAAATGTACTGTAACATGGTGTAACCGATTTTAAGCATCCATCTGTTTCTAAATACCCACTCCACTTGCGTGATAAGCAACTAGGAAATACACGTAAATCCGGTCCCCATCCTGCTTCCACAAAGAATTTCACAGTTATAGTTTCTTCTTTTGTAGGCTCTATTTCTAATGGACCCGCAATTAATTCTTCACGTTTCTCATTTTTGATGATTTCGATTCGATCAATTGTATCCATTCCTTCTACTGATAAATATAAAGTATGTTTACCACTTTTAATCTCATCCCCCATCATCGCTTCGTCAATTCGATAATCTAAGAAAATCTTATTTTTTGATACACCATAAACATGTCTTTGTTTTAGTGCTTTCCAAATTTCTTCTTTTGTTTTGTCTTTCGCAATGACAGCAGCTTGACCAAATCCATATACACCAGGACAACTATGATTATCTCCAGAAGCGATTATCCCAAAATGATGTCCTTCTTGAAGCCCTGTACTAACTGAAGTTTGATCACATCTTGGTCCCATATGAATATGTCTATCCATAGAGATATCTTGATCATCTTTTTCGCTAGATCCATGTGAAGAATAGATTTCTACAAAAGGAGAAAATTGATCATTTTGATTCTTCCAATTCTTTCCTCTATTTCCTAATGCATATGCTGTGTGATGTGGTATACCGATTACTTCTTTACCTTGATACTTCTCAATTAATTCTAAGTAATTTAATGGAAATTCTGGATTTTGGTTATTATCCTTAAAGAACACATTATGATCACCATCTAATCCATTTCCTTGCCACTCATATCCCATAAACATAGGAAATCCTGATGCATTTACTTTATTTGTAAATTCGCGTAACTGTTTCCAATCTTGTTGAATCTTTGCATCATCAATCTTATCTTCTACATCTAATCCTGTAGAATCTTTACGCATTCCATATGGATAGTATGCAATTGGCCAAAAATCAAAGATTTGTTCTACTTGTTGAAACCACTTTTCTAATTCATTCATTTGATTTGAATGAATATTACTATGAAAATCTGTCCAATAGATTCCCATAAACTTATCTCTTATCTTTTCTATTTGGAACCCAATCGGCTGTTTCTTGGTACCACTTTAAGATTGCTGATTGCATCTTAACAATAGTTGAAGCGTATTTAGGATTATCTATCTCATTGATTTGTTCATCTGGATCATTATCTAAATCATACAATTCATCTTTTTCATATAAACGCATTGTATATTTGATATTCCCCATTCTGCACATTGTCGCTCTACCATGAGCACCATTTTCTTCATGTTGTACTGATAATCTAGGCCAATACATATCTTCTGGATCATCATGTCCAAGTTCCATTGCTGGCTTATCTCCATATGGTCTACCACCTTCAGCGAAAATTGCTTCAGAATGTGTATCATCGCCATTTAATACATGTACTAATGATTTACCATATTGAACATAATCTAGCTCTACACCAGTCATTTCACTTACAGTAGCGGATAAATCAACTAGTTCTGCTAAAGCTTTCGTAACACGAGGTTTAACATGAATATCTTTTGAAGGTTTAATCACTAATGGAATATTCGTTAAATCATCTTCAAAGCAATTTTGTAATTTTTCTACAATATCATAATCACCTGTATAGTCTCCATGGTCTGAGAAACAGAAGATATTTGTATCATCATAGAAACCACATTCTTTTAATTTATCGATTACTTGTCCTAATTGATTATCCCACTTCGCTGTCATACCTAAATAAACAGCTCTTAGTTCATTCCATCTTTCTTCACTCCAATCATGAAGATCCATTCTATTCGCTGTTTCTACTAACATCTTAGGTTTATTTGGATTCCACTTTTTACGTGGAGGCAATGCATTACGGTCAATCAAAGAAAACCAAGGCTCTGAACATCTATAAGGTGGATGTGGATACATTAGTGTGCAATAAACAAAGAATGGTTTATCATTTCCTGCTTTTTTCTTACGATCTAAATAATCTAAGCAAGCTTCAACACAACCTACATCAGCTGGACCACAGTGTTTTTCATCTACTTTACCAACATAGAATGAATATTCATCTTTAGAGAATGGTCGTTTATCGCCTTTATCATGTTTTGTATGTTGAAGTGAAGACATTACATCACAATCAACATCGCGCATATTTCCTGGATGAATACCATCATAATATTCATCACAATATTCTGCTTTAGATTTGTTTCCTGGCACAATATCATTTCTACCAATCCAGATTACTTCATATCCTGCTTTTTTCATTGTTTTAAGAATATTTGGCTCATCATCTTCTTGTAAGAAATGCATTGTTCTATGTCCCGTTGTATGAGGATATAGACCGGTCATAAAGCTACAACGACTAGGTACACATACTGGATTTTGACAATATGCATTTTCAAAACCAACACCTTCTTCTACGAGTTTATCTAAATTAGGTGTAGAAGAAGCAGGATTACCTAAATAATGTTGTGTATCAGCCCGCATTTGATCAGCCACGAAATATAAAATATTTGGTTGTTTACTCATTTATTTCACCAAAAGGTCTACCGAAGTAGCCCCCTTTCTACTATTTAGATGCTTGTTCTTGTTTTAATTCTTCTCCATCACACATCTTAAAGAATGGATAGTAAATTGCAGTAGATACAGCAATTAATACAAGTTGTAATACTACACCTTTCCAACTACCGAAGGCAATAAATCCTGAAAGTAATACTGGTGTGCCATTTGGAATATCTACACCAATCATATAAGGAACAATACCTAATTTCATTGCCAAATAGCCTAAGAGTAATGTCACTGTTGGAGCAAGTAACATAGGAATTAGTAGCATTGGATTTAATACCATAGGGAAACCAAATACCATTGGTTCTGAAATACCACATAACCCAGCTGCTAAAGAAACTTTATTTAATGCTTTATATCTTTCAGATTTAGCAAATAATGCAATACAAATACATAGACCAATTGCACACGCTGAACCACCAATATTACCAATACTTAGCCAAGCAGATGTTGTTAAGATATTTGGTAAAGCTTCTCCTGCAGAATATGCCGAAAGATTTTCTAAAGTAGCTGCAGAATATAGTGCTGATCTAAATGCAGCAGAGACCATTCCACCATGAATTCCAAAGAACCATAATAAGTTACATACAAGTAATAAAATTAAATATGTGAATGGTGAAGCTGTCAAAGTTGCTAGTGGAGCTCTTAATAGGATATAAATCATATCTGTTAAAGAACCAAAGCTTGTAGAAGCGATACCTTTCTTTAGTAATGCAGCTAGTAGAGCAATAACGATCGCAGGAATCATTGCACTAAATGATTTTGTAATCATTGGTGGAACTGAGTTAGGCATTTTGATCGTAATATTGTATTTAATAAACAATTGATGAATTCTAGGTACGACAATTCCTAAAAGCATTGCAGTAAATAAACCTTTAGATCCTAGATATCCTGTTCCTACAGCTGCAGCGACTTTTACAACAACACCACTATCAGCGTCTGTTCCACTTACTCCAAGTGGAGTAAGAATTAAGAATACCATTAGAGCAATGATACCAGAAGTAACTGCATCTTCTTCTAGTCCAATTAATTTTGCTTCTGCGTGTCCAATTAGGAATACCGCATATACAGCAAGCATATCTGTTGTGAATGATGCAGGAATTGAGAAAATGGACTTTAATCCAGTAGATGTAATGAAGTTTTGATAAACTTCAATGTTTAAAGAAGCTAATAATGAAAATATCGCTCCTACCATGATTACAGGTAATAAAGCCGCAAAACCACGACTAATTCCTTGTAATACTTTGTTCTCATTAATCTTTTGTGATAATGGAACTAAAAAATTCTGTAAATTATCTAAGATACCATTCATGTAATATGTCCTCCCTTGTATCTTGTAATTTCAATCTACATCATATTGGACTTAATTTCAATATCTTTTTGGACTTATTTTCATTTTAGTCCAATTTTTTATAAATCTTTGGTCCAAAAACTTGATATACTAATAACAGTAGGAGGTTCTATGAATCCTTTAGACCGTATCCAAGCAAATTACGAAACATTCACAAAAACCGAACAAGAAATAGCAATTTATATCTTAAATCATCCGCTAGAAACAGCACGTAAACCAATTATTGATGTGGCTAAGTCATCTCATTCAAGTAAAACAGCTTTAATTCGCTTTTCACAAAAAATCGGATATTCTGGTTTTTCAGAATTCCGTTTTGATTTATCAAGATCATTAATTCGTTCTAACGATCAAGATGAAAACATCAAAAGTGAATCCATTATTGATGCCGTTAGTAATGCCTATATTTCTTGTATACAAGAATTTAAAAGTTACATTATGCAAGAAGACTTAGATCAAGTTACGCAAAAAATGATTTCTGCTAAACGTTTAAAATTGATTGGTTATGATCGTACTTTTATTCCACCATTACAATTACGTCGTCGTCTAGCAAAAATTGGTTATGATGCAGAAGCGATTGATGATTTTGCCTTAATGAAAGATATGCCAGAAATCTTAAATCAAGATGATTTAATTATCTTATTTACGATTAAAGATACTTCTAAATCTTATTCTGTTATTGTACAAGAAGCTTACGCTTCTCATATTCCTATAGTTTGTTTTACTATGGCAAAAAATCTACCATTCAAAAAATATTGCGACACTTATGTAGTTTTACCAAATGTCGCAAATAATACAGAATATTCTTTTTTAGATAACCAAGCTATCTTTTTAATTGTTGTAGAAATGTTATTAGAAACTATTGCACACCATTCAAATCAAAGCAAATAAAGCACTGTTCCAACAATTGCACTTAAAAATACACATTGTATAGGGCCAATCTTCTTAAGTCTTAATAGAATTAAACATACAATAAATATTGCTAATTCAATGATTCTTAAAGAAGATAGTTGAATTGTTCCTAAAGTACTATTACCAAATAGTGCTAGTAATAAAATGGTAATCCCCGCAGAGGCAATCATTGCAACTACAGCAGGTCTCATTTGTGATAATACTGTTTTCACAACTGTTAGATTTGCATATTTTTGATATAAATATGCTAAGAATAAAACAATGATTAATGATGGTAGGATACAACCTAGGGTACAAATTACAGCTCCAGGGAATCCTGCCATTTTTTGTCCAACGAAAGTTGCGGAATTTACAGCAATAGGACCAGGAGTCATTTCCGCAATCGTTGTTAAATCCGCAAATTCACTCATTGTTAGCCAACCTTTTCCTTCAACGACAAGAGTTTGAATTAAAGGCATAGCCGCATATCCGCCACCGAAGGCAAAAGCACCAATTTGTAAATATACTAAAAATAGTTCTAAATAAATCATGCATTAACCTTCTTTCTTTCGATAAAATAACGGACTAAACCTAAGCATAAAAATAACAAGATAATTTGAATGGAACTTGTTTTAAAAATCCATGATGCGATAAATGCCGCAATCATTAAACAAATATTGAATATATCTTTTGTATGAAGTACTTTACTAGCTAAATCAATGACTACATCCACAATAACCGCTGCTACTCCAGCTCTCATTACTTGTAAAGCAATCTGTACAATTTGATTTGTAGAAAAGGCATCATAGATATTACAAATAATAGAAATAATAACTAGTGGTGGAATAATTGTCGCAAGTGTTGAAACGAGTACTCCCTTTATTCCTGCTATACGATAGCCAAATATAATGGCACTATTTACAGCTAGTGCTCCAGGTGCAGATTGAGCAATCGCGGTCATATCTAACACTTCTTCTTCACTTACCCAATGATATTCATCACAAAATTTCTTTTGCATCATACCGATAATGACAAATCCACCCCCAAATGTGAAAGTAGAGATTTGTAACATTTCGATAAATAACTTTCCCAGCGATACTTTCTTTTCCATAGTTCCCTCTTTTCTTAGTTACTATATACCGATTTATACTATAATGAAAATGCTAATATATTTATAATTTATTAACATGATTGTTATGGAGGATATATGCCTACTATTCATACATTAGAAATCTTTATTACTTTATATGAAACACTTAGTGTTACAAAAACGGCTAAAATTCATTTTTGTTCACAACCGTCTATTTCTCGTTCTATCAAAGATTTAGAAAATGAATATCATACCCTTTTGTTTGAACGTTACCAACATTCATTTATTCCAACAGAAAAAGCACATATTTTATATGAACAAGCTACTCTTTTAGTTGATCACTATAAAACCATGAATGAATCTATGGCTAGTCAAAACACAACCATTCGAATTGGTTCAACCGTAACGATTTCTAATACCCTTTTACCTAAGCTTATTAAATCGTGTGATTCTAGTCTTCGTGTTGAAGTAACCATAAGTAATGGTGCTTCTTTACAACAAGAATTATTAAATAACAAATTAGACTTAGCTTTAATCGAAAATAAAGTCACAACAAATAGCCTAGTTTCTATTCCTTTTGCAAAAGATCATCTTGTATTAGTTGTACCAAATCATCATCCTTTAGCAAAAAAGAAAAAGATTTCTTTAGAAGAAATCCAAAATTATCCTTTCTTACACCGTGAAGAAGGTAGTGCAGTACGTGAGTATTTAAACCATTTATTTGAAGAACATCATCTCCATATCGATACTTTATGGCAAAGTAGAAGTACCCAAGCCTTACTCTATGCTGTAGAAGAAGATATCGGTATCACAATTCTTCCAGAAAAGATGTGTAAAAAAGAGATTGATGCCCATCAATTATCTGTTGTAAAAATACAAGATTATCCATTAGAAAGAGAATATTATCTTGTTTATCATAAAGATAAGAAGTTTACCGAAGCTCTTACTTCTTTTAAAAACGATTGTCTAAAAATTGAGCAATTTTAATCATCCGCTCTTGTGTATAGTCTAAGAACTCTTTATATCCACAATCATTTTGATCGTAGTAACAAACACTTAATCTTTTACAATTTCCATGACACATATGGATATATTTACATGTATCGCATGCCTTACTTAGTGTTCTAAATTCTTCTACAAATCGTTTAGCACATGCACTATGCATAATATGTTCTAATGAATCCGTCATGATATTTCCGCATAGATATTTATCTAAAACATAGAAATCACATGGATAGATATTTCCATTACCTTCTACAACAATTTGATGATGACACTTACCTAACATGCCACATTGACTAGGTAAAATATTTCTATACATAGGAATTACATTATCAAATAATGTAACAGACATATATTTCCCTTTACGATAATCGTCATACCATAAATCAAAGAATGTCTTATAGAAACTAGCAAAATCTTTTGGTTCCAAAGCAAATCGATCAGTAGGTTCATCTCTTTTTAAACTTGGAAGACAAGGGATAATCTGTACATATTGCATATGATTTTTGCGATAAAACTCATATAATTCTTTAGGTTTTCGTGATAATTCCTTTGTTAGTACCGTCAAGATATTCCATTCAATATGTGCATTTTCTAGTCTTCTTAAATTAAATGTAATTTCTTTAAATGTTCCTTCTCCTTTAGCATTTTTGCGGAAATAATTATGATTTGCCATAAAACCGTCTAATGAAATACCAACCAAGAAATGATTTTCTTGAAACAATTTAATCCACGCATCATTAAGTTGTGTTCCATTTGTTTGTATTGCATAAGTCACTTGTTTATGATGAATATTCTTCGCATTTACATAAGCGATAAACTTTTCAAAGTAAGTGATTCCCGCACAAGTTGGTTCGCCACCTTGAAATACATATTGTACTTTTTCTACTGGTAATTCTAATGATTGATCAATTAGTCTTTCCATCACTTCTTCTTTCATGATTCCCATAGATTCTTCTTGTCTATTGTGACTAACATCACTATAAAAACAATATTTACATCTTAAATTACATAAGGAAGATGCTGGTTTAATTAATAAAGAAATAGAAGACATATATCATACCTTTCTAGAAAGAATATATTTCAACAATCAATGATATTATATTATCGTACATGAAGGAAAAACAAATTTCGGGAAGGATTTTATGAATAAAAGAGTATTCTCTATTTTTACTATAAGTTTAGCCGTTTCATTATTTGGTTGTGCTAAACAAGAAGAACCAGTTTTAAAAACATATACTTCTACTACAACAGGAGTTGGTGGTGAGATTTCTATTGAAGTTACATTTAGCGGTAATTCCATCGATAACATCAAGATTCTAAAAGATAACGAAACTGCTGGTGTTGGGGAAACAGCGTTAGAACTAATGAAAGAAAAAGTACTATCAAATCAAAGTGTCCTAGTGGATACCGTATCTGGTGCTACGATTACAAGTAATGCTTTCCTTAGTGCTATAAAAGACACAATAAAACAAGCAAATCTAGAAAATTCATTCACCAAAGAAATAACACAAGAAGTAACCAATGAAACATATGATTATGATGTTGTCGTTGTTGGTAGTGGCATAAGTGGCTTATGTGCAGGATTAAAAGCTGTAGAAAGTGGAGCGAATGTTGCGATAATCGAAAAACTAGGAATTGTTGGTGGTACTTCTATCTTTAGTTCAGGCATATTCTTAGTAGCGGATGACAATTCAAAAATAGATACTGTTACTAACACTTATCTTTCTAGAAACAAAATTCAAGATAAAAATCCAGTGGATCAAAACTTAGTTTCTTCAATGTTATCGATAGGTCCAGATTTAATAAAAATGATACAAGATACAGGCTTAACTTATGAAATGAAAAATGAAGTTTATTTCTATCCTGATCCTTCAGAAAAAGCAATTCAAAACGCAAGTGATATTACTTTAGCCACTGCAAAAACAAAACAAAAAGGTGGCGAACAATTAATCGATTGTTTAAAACAAGCATTTGTTAAAAATGGTGGTGATATCTATCTAGATACCCCTGCTACTTCTTTAATACAAGAAAACAATGAAGTTGTTGGTGTAGTTTCCAAAACAGATTATTCAACTAAAACATTCCATGCAAAATCTGTCATATTAGCTACAGGTGACTATGCTCAAAATGCAGAAATGACTAGTGAGCTATGTCCTATAGCGTTAAATAACTATACCGCAACTGCAATCAGTAATACTGGTGATGGTATTACGATGGCACTAGAAGTAGGAGCTGTATTAGATAATTTCCAAGAATCGATGAGTGGCATATTTGCCCCAGATCCTTATGATATGCCTGTTGTTGGTCAACCTTATAATTCTTACCCATATGAATGTTTACTTGTTAATTCTAATGGAGAAAGAAAAGTATCTGAAACTGCAGGAACACACGATCAAATGATTTATTTTGTCGAAGAAAATGAAGCCGATTATGGTTGGGTTATCATGGATCAAGAAATCGCAAACAAGTTTCTTCATCTAGATGAATATCTAGAAAAAACAGCAAATGGAAGTAATGTCATTCAAGCATATAAAGAAGATAGTATTGAAAAATTGGCAAATGATATAGGAATAGATGCAGAAAGCCTACAAAACACAATCAATCACTACAACGAGTTGTGTTTAAACGGTGAAGATACAGACTTTCAAAAAGATAAAGAGTATCTAAGTGCAATTGATGATGGCACTTATTATGCTGTAAAAGAATACAATTGTACCCGTGGTAACTATGGTGGCATAGTAACAAATAAAAATGCAGAAGTCATCAACAAAGATGGTAGTGCAATAAAAGGACTATACGCTGCAGGAATCATCTCTTCTGGTGCATATTTTGGAGATTATTATCCAGGATGCGAAGCTTTAGCACTAGGTGCACATATGGGATATATTGCTGGAGAGCATGCCGCAAGCTAAAGCAAATAAAAGATAATCAGCCATGAACACATATTTTTGTATGTTCATGGTTGATATAATTTCATTCTTATTTTAGTTTTTTCAAATCAATTAAAACATCTGCTATTTTAGTAACTTCTTGATCATGACTAACAATCACAACTGTTTTACCGTTATCAACAAATTTTCTTAGATAAAACAAAACAATATCTTTATTTTCAGGATCTAAAGATGCAGTTGGTTCATCAGCTAGAATTAATGTGGGATCTTTCAATAAGATTTTTGCAATAGTCACACGTTGTTGTTCACCACCAGATAATTCATATACTTTCTTTTTTAAGATACACTCATCTAGTTGTAAACTGTTTAATACTTCCTTGATATGTTCTTTTCTATCTTTATCTTTTTCGATTTTATAAACCAAAAGTAAATTCTGCTCAACAGTTTCATTTTCAATCAATCCATAATCCTGAAAAATAAAACCAATATCTTTTCTCAACATATTTTGTTGTTGTTTCTTACTTAATATCACAGAATCATCATAGAAAATCGTTCCTGATTGGTATGGTTCTAAGAATCCAATAATATCTAGTAATGTCGTTTTTCCACATCCACTTTTCCCATATATACAAGTCATTTTTTTGTCAGGAATAACTAAATTCAAACCATCAAAGATAACTAAATTTCCATATTGCTTGTGTAAATTCTTTATTTCAATTTTCATCTTAAATTATCTCCTTATTTCCTTAGTTTTATACCTAAACCATAAATACGATATACCTTCGATAATAAGTAGGAATAACAATGTATAAATTGTATTAGTACTAAATGAGCTTCCTAATTCTTTTATATACAATATCAACATACCTATTATCATCGGAGAAGCTATTTTCATCACATATTGATTTAATTTATATGGAGAAACTCCTTCTACCTTTGATAAATAATATCTAGTTTTATTGCATTCAATATCTGTATTCACTAATAATCGATGTGCCAAAAAATACGCAATTAACATAAGCACTAGCTTTATCAAATTCGCACTATATATATTCTTATAATACGAATAATACTGTTCATATCTTTTTACAGCAGGTCCCATCCTTAAAGCAGCGGAATAACCACATTCATTAAATACACGATCAACATATGCTTGGGTCTCATCTAATGTTCCATCGCAATAAATAATACTTCCTTCAATTTGTCCTTTAACAGCCACTTCTTCAGGTAAACAAACAATTGGATCACCATTTGTATAATCACTAAATAAAAGCTCATATGGAGAATAGGTTTTCGGAGAATTTTCATAATATACAATATCAATATTTGAATTTTCAAATGTTTTAAATTGAGCATAATATTTTATTTTATCCAAATCATATTCTTGCCCTTCTTTTAGATAAATAACAATATCCGATTCATAATCTATTCCCTCTTTTTTTAATCCTTGATCTTCTATATATTCTATTTTCGTTACATAACAAGGAATCATTTCTAAATCATTTTCATATAAGTAATCCCGATTAAAACGAATTAAATGGTTTTTGGCAAAAGTTTCATAAACTTTATTGTAATTATCACTACCAAAATCCGAAAAATAATCTGAAGCATATCTTGTATTAAAAAAGTAATAATTTTGTAATTCAGCATCCGTTTTAATAAATCTAGATTTCATTAAGGCATAAGATTGAATATCTGGAATAACTTCAATCATTCTTGGTACAAGTAAAATCACAGCGAACAATTTAACCGCAAGTGAAAAATAATATAGCTTTTTTAAATTGTTTTTTCCTTTTTCAGAAGATACAATTGGCATAAATTCTATCATTGGAAGAAATGCCAAGGATAAAATTTGTTGTGTTAATGCAAAAGCTAAGAATTCTACTGTTGCCACAAGAAACATACCTCTAAAAGCGTAAATATTATTTTTATAGTATGCAAAAGAAAGAAAACTAATAATGATTAAACAAGAAAATATACTTTTTATATATGTTTTTTCATATAGTCTAAAAAATATATTTCGAGTAGAAATTCCTTCTATTTTCATAATTGAAATTTTTCTTCTTAATGATAAAAACTTTGAGCATAATAAAATAAACAGAATTCCTGTCACACCAATTATGATAATTCTTTGACTATAGGTATATTCAATTGCTGATTTTAGTAGAGACGGTTCAGAAAAATCACCAATATTTTGAGCATTAGCGTAATTACTTAAACCATATTGAATCTCTGGATATAACTTTTCTAATTCTGCAATCGCAATATCTATATTGTCTTTCAGTTTATCTTCATACCCTATTTCTGGTAGTAGATTATACATTCCTCCATTTGATTCATCCAATATGAAAGGATATGCTTCCACAATTTCTTGGTTATCCAAAAATGAAGCAATATGTGTTTTTCTATCAACACTATCTGTGCTATATTTTTCTACTATATTTGGATCAAATTTATTTCCATCTAACCATACTCTTTTTTCAATACCAACCGCATTTGTTGTGTAGGTAAATTGAATTAGTTCTCGATTCGTTTCATTTTCATATGTATATACAATTTTCAAAGCATAAATATGATTTTCTTTTAAAATAGTTTCAAAATTCTCATGAAATTCTTTTGACGGAATATCATCAATTGTATGTGTAATTTGTAGTTGATACATATCGCTAAAATTTTTAGCAGGATCTCTATAGTAGAGTAAATTAATTACTTTACTAAGAGATAAATTCGTAAAATTTTTTACTGCAAACCATGAAGAAAACATGAGCAAAAATAAACTTAACATGATTACGGATTTTCTCATATATACCTCTAAAAGAATCCATTTACATTTCAAATAAACGGATTCTTTTTACTTCACTAATTATAAATTTAAATATTATCGATCAGATGCCTTAACCGAAACATTTATTTGATATTGTAATGGACCAGAATATCCACCAGACTCTGTAACAAGTCCATGAGCTACAATTGTTGTTTTCGTATCTAGCCATCTACCATACTCTCCATATGATGATTGTCCAAGAGCAGCGCCACAAGCGTATTCACTTGCTCCTGCTCCAACACATGGCTCATATTTATCGTAACTAATTTTATTTGTTACACCTGTCCAATACATGTTACTCCCACCACCTTGAGACCACCAAATCATATCCACCCTAGAATCAGACTGTGATCCCGAATATGCATTAATCGAAATTAATGCACCAACAGATAACCCACAAAGCAATAAAACAAAACAAAATATCTTTTTTAGCTTCATATAAGCCACCTCCTACTATTATTGTAAGCGTTTTCATAAAAGAGAACAAGGATCAAATATACGTTTGTCATTTGGTTTGTTTTATTGATTTTTAAATAGTCAAAAAAGGTATCTAGCCTTTAAACTAAATACCTTTCTTATCATAATTTATTCGTATCTTAATGCATCAATTGGATTTAACTTCGCTGCTTTATTTGCAGGAT
>CAVIQY010000065.1:0-5120 GCA_963645035.1 bacterium
CGTCACGAAAAAAATATCTTCAAACATTTTATTTCTGTACTTAATAATTGGACAGAAAACAAGTAAAATAAAAGCAGAGGAACTTTTTATGCATAAAATATTTAAAAAATTAAATTCAATTAAAGCTTTTAACAAACTTACAGAGAAAGAATTTGCTTGGGTTTTGTATGATGTAGGTAATTCCGCTTTTATCATGCTAGCTTGTTCTCTCATTCCAATCTGGTTTAAGTCATTAGCGATTGGTGATGGGCCAGGAATGTTAACATCTGATAAGGCCACTGCTTATTATGCATTATCTATTTCTGTGGTAACGATCATTATTGCTTTCTTAGGACCTGCATTTGGTAATCTTGCGGATCACAAAGGAATGAAAAAAATACTCTTTACGAGTGTTGTTAGTGTTGGCGTTATTTGTTGTGTTATCAATGGTTTTGCGACAAATTGGTTATTATTCTTAATTCTCTATATCATTACACGTATTTGTTATAATGCCGCAAATGCGATATATGACTCAATGTTAAATGACATAACGAGTGAAGAACGAATGGATGAAGTTTCTTCATATGGTTATGCATGGGGTTATATTGGATCTTGTATTCCATTCTTAGTTGCTTTAATTGCTTATGTATTAGGTCCAGATATGTTAGGAATATTATCTAGTTTCTTATCTAGATTTATTGGTTGTGGTGTTACTGCCGCCTGGTGGGCAGTTGTCACAATTCCATTATTAAAGAATTATGAACAAATTAATTACATTGAAAAAGATGATCATTCTTTACACGCATCTTTTAAAGAAATTGGCCATACATTAAAACGAATCGCTACAGAAGATAAGAAAGTATTATATTTCTTAATTGCGTTCTTCTTCTATATTGATGGTGTAGGTACAATCATTGATAACTGTATTAATATCGGTACAGACTTAAACCTTAATACTGTAGGACAAGTTATTTTCTTACTAGGGACACAAGTCGTTGCCTTCTTTGGATCATTATTTTTTGCAAAACTATCGAAGAAATATGATACCGTACAAATCTTATGTATCTGTATTGTTGGGTATTTCTGTGCAAGTTTATATGCCTTACGTTTACAAACATTATTCCATTTTGCTGTACTAGCCTTTGCGGTAGGTTTATTCCAAGGATCGATTCAATCCATGTCTAGATCATATTACACAAAAATTATTCCTGCAGATAAATCAGGTGAATACTTTGGTTTATATGATATTTTTTCAAAAGGTGCTTCTTTCTTAGGATCCCTAGTAATCGCATTAGTTAAATTACTTGGTGGTACAATTAATGTTGCGGTTGCGTGTCTTGCAATATTCTTTGCCTTAGGCTTTATCTTCTTAAAGATAGCAGACAAACAAGATAATCTAAAATAGTATTTAAAGGTGTAACGAGTATTTCGCTACACCTTTTAAACTACCATCACATAAATTAAGCATGGATTATTTTCATCCCAAAGTGTTGGAAATACTTCTAGTTCTTTAAAACCCATTGCTTGATAAAACCGATTTGTTTTATCGTAGTCTTCATATATACCCATTTGTACTGTTTTCACTTGCATAAATGAGTAACCATTTTGTTTCGCTATATCTTTTGCTTGAGTAATTAATGTTCTACCAATACCTTGACGATGATACTCAGGTAATACACCCATCACCACAATTTCTACGGTATATTTTGACGTTTCTTTTAGATATAAGAAACCAACTGGTTGATTTTCATCATCAGCACTAAAAAATATTTTTCCTCTACTATCTTGTATATAAACACTAGTCGCTTCAGGTATACCAAAGTAATCTGGTAAAGCTTCTAATATCTTTTTAGCGATGATGACTTTTTCTTCATCATTTTCAACTAATCTAACATTTATTTTAGTCATCATAACGGGAATCATAGATATGTACGCCACGGATAAAATATCCTTTTGTACGCATTACACCACCCACACGATTCACAAGATCTTTCTTTCTTGTAATACCAAATACAGTAGAACCACTACCACTCATTAAGACACCATCAAAGCCAAAATATTTTAAGTCTTCTTTGATTTCTCTTATCTCTGGGCATAATCTATAACTTACCTTTTCTAAGCTGTTTCCTAAACAATCCACAACTGTTAGATAATCATTCTTTTCTAGAGCATTTTTCATTTTCAAACAATCTGGATGTTCTGTTCTACTCATATCTAAGCGATTAAACGCTGCGGAAGTAGATACACCTCGTTTTGGTTTAACAAGTAAAATATTAAAATGTGTATTTACTTTAAATGGTTCTAATTGTTCTCCAATACCATTAACATATGCTGGTTCATTAAAGATACAGAATGGAACATCAGCTCCAACTTTCTTACCAACTTCTACTAGCTCTTCTCTAGATAAATTTAAATGACATAATTTTGTAATCATTCTAATCGCACTTGCCGCATCAGCACTACCACCCGCAAGACCGGCTTGAGTAGGAATATGCTTCGTTAAATTACATGCAAAATTTTCCGTTAAATTATACGTTTCTTTCATTACATTAATCGCTTTAATGACTGTATTTTTGTCATTTACTGGTATGAATGTACGATTTAATGAAATTGATGTTTCATCTGCTATATTCATTTCTAATACATCATAAAAATCTATTGGGGCCATAATCATATGTAAATCATGGTATCCATCTTCTCTTACACTTGCGACATCAAGACAAAGATTGATCTTCGCAAAAGCTCTATCTTTCATTTGAAATTATCTCCTTTGTGGCTTCATAAAGCCTAATATAATCTTCTAAACTTAACATTTCCGCTCTTGTTTCTAGGGCAATAGAAGCTTTGGTTAACCCTTCTTTTGCTAAATCACTAGAATCAAAATACTCCCTTAAATTGTTATATAGTGTTTTTCTTCTTTGTTTAAAACAGGCTTTAATTAAATCAAAAAACTTTTCTTCGTTATCAATGCTTTTACTTTTTTCATGCATCGTAAAGCTAACAATGGCACTATCTACATTTGGTGCTGGATTAAATGCTGTTCTAGGTACATTAAATAGTTTCTTTACATCATATAAATATTGGCTTTCAACACTTAATGCTCCATATTCTTTTGTGCCTGGTACTGCACTAAATCTATCTGCTACTTCTTTTTGAATCATGACCACAATCTTTTCAAAAGGAATACTAGATTCAAATATCTTAAATAATACCGGTGTTGTAATGTAATACGGTAAGTTTGCCGCAAACTCAATATGTTTGTATTTTTCTACAAGTGGTTTTAAATCGTTATCAATATCCGCTTCTAAAAAGTCTTGTAGAATAATTTCTTTATTCTCATATTCTTGTAATGTATCTTGTAAAACTGGCACAAGCCTTTCATCTATTTCATATGAGCGAACAAAAGCACATCTTTTCGCTAGTTCTTCTGTTAAAGAACCAATACCAGGGCCAACTTCTATCACAACACTATCTTCTCTTAAATTAGACGCAATACGAGCAGTTACACTAGAATCCACAAGAAAGTTCTGACCAAAATTCTTTTTCGCCCTTAAGTTATATGTATTTAATATTTCTCGTGTTCTTGCGGTAGTCGCAATAGACTTATTCTTTGATTGCATCTTCTAACTCCTGTTTTGTTATTCCTAAATAATTGATTCTTTCTAGCATTGTTTTTGTATTGCCATCACCTAAATGATATTTCTTTCCTACTTTTGACCTCAAATAAGAACTATTTTCTCTTCCTGTTAATCCTAATTCATACAAATCAGTTTGTGTTAAGTTACTTTTTTCTTCTGTATAGCTAATTAAATTTTCTAAAGCTTCTTGTAAAACTTCCTTGCTCGCATGTTCTACACCAACTTTTTTCTCTGTTCTAGCATTTACTTTATCCACAAATGCATTCTTACAGCCTGGTACAGCTTCATTTATACGATGCCTAATCCGATTGCCTGGTGAATCTGGATCAAGAAATAAAATGACTCCTCGTGTTTCATTCATCTGCTTAATATAAGCTAATGTTTCTTCATCAAGAGATAAACCACTTGTCTCAATCGTATCACATTTAAAATATTGTTTTAACGTTGCAGAATCATGTTTTCCTTCTACAACAATTACTTCCTTAATGACTTTCATCTTTTTCCTTTAAAAATCTCTTATAATTCGCATCAATGATATTTGCCATATCTTCTGTACTTATTTCTCTAGTTTTTGCTAGAACATCCACAATATAAGGAATATTACTAGGTTCATTTCTTGTACCCCGAACAGGAACAGGTGCCATATATGGACAATCTGTTTCACTGAGTAAATAAGAAGAATCAATTGCTTTGCATACTTCTAATGCATGTCTTGCATTTTTAAATGTAGCAGCCCCACCTAATGCAATATAATACCCTAATTTTGTAAATTCTACTGCCATTTCTGCACTACCTGAAAAACAATGTAGTAATCCATCTGTATGATGAGCCTTCATAATATCAAATGTATCCTGCATTGCATCACGACTATGTACAAGAATTGGTTTATGATATTTCTTCGCTAATTCAATTTGCGTAATAAATAATTCTTTTTGTGCTTCGCGTGTATCACTTTCAAAATGTAAATCCATACCGATTTCACCAACTGCAGTTATTTCAGGCATAGAGATAATTTCTTCTAATTTTTGTAATTTTTCTTGTGTCGCATCACGTACATATTCTGGATGAATTCCATAAGCCACTTGATAATGAAATGGATCTTTTCTTGCAAATTCAATTGCCTGAAGTGCTTCATTTTCTTCTGTTGTAATAATCATCATCCGATAGACGCCTGCATCTTTTGCACGCATCACAACCGCATCAAAATCTTCTTTAAATTCTTCAGAAAAAATATGTGCATGTGTATCTATATAATTTTTAATCATTTTATTTTCCTAAACAGAATCTACTAAATATTTCATCTAGTAAATCTTCTCTACTTGTTTCACCTGTTATTTCTTTTAATGCATAATAACATTCTTGTAAATCAATTGTGACTAAATCTAGTTCCGCACCACTCTCTAATGCACTGATTGCATTTTGCATGGCATGCGATGCTTTTCTTGCTAGACCAATTTGTCTTTCATTATTTAATGTATCACTTACAGCAGACTCTATTTCTTT
>CAVIQY010000065.1:5349-12902 GCA_963645035.1 bacterium
ATACCTATCTTTTCTATCTTATCGTTAGAATCATGAATACCTGCTGTATCTATTAGATTTAGTGTAACATTGCCTACTTTTACACTACCTTCTACTAAGTCTCTTGTCGTTCCTGCAATATCTGTAACAATTGCTTTGTCTTCTTCTAGTAATGCATTTAAAAGAGATGATTTTCCTACATTTGGTCTACCTACAATAACAGTATCAATACCGCCACGAATGAGTGTCGCTTCTTCAGCTTTTTGGATAATTAAATTAATTTCTTTAATCCATTTTTTCGCTTTAGGTAATATCTCTTCTTCGGTTAAAACATGAACATCATCATATTCTGGATAATCAATATTTACTTCTATATTGGAAATGATTTGCGTTAAATCTTCTACTAATGGTTCTAATATCTTTTTAACACTACCTTTTAGAGAATGAATAGCACTATGAGCATTAATCTTATCTGATGCATTGATTAAATCATTTACACTTTCTGCTTCAGATAAATCCATCTTCCCGTTTAAGAAAGCTCTCTCGGTAAATTCACCACGTCTTGCAAGTCTTGCCCCATTACCTAAACATAAATTCAATATCTTCTTTGTGATATATGTTCCACCATGACAATTAATTTCAATTACATCTTCACCTGTATAAGATTTAGGTGCTTTAAAAATACTCACAAGCACTTCATCTACAGGTTCTTTGTCATCATAGATTGTTCCATAATGAATGGTGTATCCTTTTTCATGAGTTAAGTCTTTATCAAAAATTTTATTTAATACCGCAAAAGCATCATTACCACTGATTCTAATGATGGAAACAGCTCCTGGTAAAGCTGTAGCGATAGCAGCTATAGTATCGTTAAACAAGAAAAGCCTTCCTTTCGTTATCTATACTATTTTAGCAATAATTCGCATATTTTGTTTAAATATTTATTTGTGATGTAAATAGATGCTATAGAGATATATTGCGTATAAATTTTATTCGTGATACGTAAAAGTTGCGTATTATATTTTTGTTTTATACGCAATTTTTGCGTATTTTTAATTTTTATCATACGCAAAAAAGATTAAAAAAAGACTTACATGCAAGAAACTATATCTTACAAGTAAGCCTATTAAGTAATTTGATTAATTGGTGCTTGTACTAACTAATCTATATGTGCACGCTTTCTTAGATTCTGACCAATCCCAATTACTAGAATTCATCTCTTCTTCACAACTTACTACGCCATCATGGTTCTTATCTTTAGAACTGTAAGACTTAGTTGGTGTTGTACTAGCTGTTGGAACTACTTCTTTTTGATTAACTGTAAATGTTGCGGTAGCTGTTCCACTTTCAGACACAATTCCTATAGTATGTTTTCCTATAGAAAGATTAGCAACGTAATCCGCCTTTAAAGTAACCACTGTACTACCCGAAGCAACAGTATAGTATTTACTATCTAAGACTTTATTATCTACTTTAACTTCTTTAAAATCCTCAAATAAAGCATTAGAAGTAAAAGATAAAGTTGTCTTTTCGCCACCAGTTACAGAGGCACCATCTCCTTTGATAATAATAGGAGCGATTTTAGCGATGATCGTATCTGCCTTTGCAATCTCATTTTGTGCCTTCTCATCAGTAAAGTACTTATCACATTTACCACAATACCAATATGTAATGTTACCTTCTTTTATAGCAGTAGCTTCTTGTCTTTCTAATTTTTTCAATGAATGGTCTAAAGCTTTAATTATTGATGGTTTCTCGATTGGAGTAGTTCCATTTTCATCAGAGAACTTCTTTTGGCAATCTTTACATTCCCAATATGCTACTTGACCATCTTTAGTACAAGTTGGCTTAATTTCATCATGCTTAATTAGAGTATGACCTTTAGCATCCGCAGTTTCAACTTCCTTTGTTTGAGCTTCAAATGCATCATTTTCAAATGTTACAGAATATTTAGTTAATTCGGACTCTGTACAGCTTTGATTTCTAACTACTTCAGCCATTGATGGTTTTGTTTCGGTTTGTGTATCATCACCTTTTTCACATGTTCTTGTAGCTGTACATGTCTTATCATCATCACTCCAAAAATATGTTACCTTACCATACTTATGGCTTGCTTTAATTACCACTGGTTCTGTAATTTCTTTTGTTTCATTTTCATCAGTGAACATCCTTTGACACTTCTTACATAGCCAATATTCTTCATAACCATCTTCTGTACATGTTGAATCTAATTTTTCTACTTTATTTAGTTCATGATCTCGTACCGTTGGACTAGTTACTTTGGTACTAGCAAACCAAGTACTATCTATAGCGTTTTTAAATTTACATGGAAGTGAGGCACTTTCTAAGTCTTTAGAATCCCTAAACACATATTTCCCAATTGTTGTTACGCTATCTGGAATTGTTATACTTGTTAAACTGTCACATTGAGAAAATGCATATTCTCCTATTGATGTTACAGTACCTGGTATTTCTATGCTTGTTAGTGCTGAACATGCTTCAAAAGCTTCTTTACCAATGTATGTTGCTCCTTCCTTAATTTCAACGGATGTAACATCACTGTTACCCCATGGAGCTGTATTGCCATCATCATAATCGTACATTGGTCCTGTGCCACTTATGGTAAGTTTTCCATCGCCATCAAGTTCCCAAGTCAGGTTTTCTCCACATGTACCTGAAGCAACGATTATATGTATTGTTGGACTTTGAGATGTTCCCATACCGCTTAAAACTTTACTCTCTATATTGTTCCATTGGTCTTTTGTTCCATAAAAGTAAATATCTGTTACCTTACTACAATTCTTAAACACATCATTTCCAATTGATGTTACACTACTTGGAATTGTAATGCTATTTAAATTAGTACATTCTTCAAACGCACTTTTTTCAATAGTTGTTACACTCGATGGGATCGTTATATTTGATATTTTGCTACATTTATAAAATGCATGTTCTCCTATTGATTTTACTTTATCAGGAATAGTTACAGATTCTAAATTACTACAATAAGAAAATACATACATTTCTAATTTTGTTATGTTAGATGGAATGTTTATGGATTCTAAACCTTCACAAGCAGAAAATGCATTCTTTCCTATCGTTGTCACACTATCTGGAATAGTTATGCTTTTTAAGTTTTTATTTCTAAAGAATGCATAATCCCCTATTTCGGTTACACTATTTGGAATGGTTATATCTGCTAAATTTTCACATTTCAAAAAGACATAGCCACCAATTGAAGTTACACCATCTTTTATTTCTACAGATTTAATTTTACTTGCATCCCAATCAGGAAGAAGGTTAACAGAATAATTGAACATTTTTCCTGTACCACTAATTGTTAATTTTCCATCTTCATCAAGTGTCCAAGTTAGATTATCACTATCACCACAATTTCCTGAACTAGCTATTGAATTACTTTCATTAGAATTAGATGTTATTTGAATTTCATTATCTTCACCTTGTCCTAAATCTGTATTCAATTCTTGTGTTTGCTGATGATTTGAATCAGAATTATTTATCTCATTTATATATCCATGAGTATCTTCATCATCTGTAGCCTTTACTATTAAACTTGATGGAAACATCAAAAATATAGACAACGTTATCGTGAATATTTTCTTCATTAAAACTTCTCCCTTTTATCTATTACTTATTATAACTTTATTCTATATCTCTCACAATTTATGATTACTAACCTTCTTGAACAACTTGAGAGCTTAAAGTAACTACTCTTGTATTTCCTAAAGAATAAGTACGATGTGAAATTGAAAGAACAGTTCTATTTTCTCCCGCTTTATTGATTGCTTGCATAATTTGTTTTTCTGTTAAAGCATCTAGATTCGCTGTCATTTCATCTAGTAATAGAATTCTAGGATTTTTTACTATCGCTCTAGCAATAGATAATAGTTGTAATTGACCTTCAGAAAGTACTTTCGCATCAAAAGGTTGATCTAAATCTTGTATTTCGTTTAATCCGACAGTTTCTAGTGCCTTTTTTACCTCTTCATCTGTTATGGTTGGATCTTTTAAAGTAATTTGATCTTTTAAAGTACCTAAAGTCGGTTTAAAACTTTGTTCTACACAACCAAATATCTTTCTCTTATCTTTTTCTAAAATATCTGTAGCACGTACACCATATATCTTTATTTGACCTTTATCACATGAATATAACCCAAGAATTAATTTGAATAATGTACTCTTTCCAGCACCTGTTCTTCCTGTTATGGTGACATTATCATTTGTTTTTACTTGAAGAGAATAATCTTCTAATATCTTTTTACTAGGATTATAGCTAAAAGATATATCATCTATATTTATAGCGTTATCTGTAAAATTAAATTCCTTGTTTGTTTGTGTTTGTTTGCTTTCTTCTTCATTTAAAAAATCATTTATTTGTGCTATTCCTGCAAAAGAAGTTTGAATATTTTGTATTTCCATACCAATACTTTCTAATGGTGTAAATACTTTATTCACATATGTAATTAACGCTGCAGCTGTACCAACAGACATACTAAATAATGCCTGCATAGAACTATTTGCAGTAGATAAAACCATCATTAATGCAATGATTACAGCACTAAATACAATTACAATTGGAGAATAGATTGAATCGTAATAATTTGATTTTTCTATCTCTTGATGGCTTTTATGAATTAAAGAATCATAACGACTCTTCATATATTCTTCTCCATCTAGATTATGAATTGTACATGCATTCTTGATTGTTTCTGGAATAATATCAGAAGCTTTTGCGACTGCTTTACGATTTTCTATTTGTGACTTTAGCATCTTCTTTTGAACATGTCTTGTATAAATCATAAGTAGTGGTGTAGCGATACATAATAACAAACCTAGACCTATACTTTTTGTAAAGATGACAACAATAATACTTAGTACTGTACAAACATCAATTGCCATCGAAATAATTCCTTCATTAAATAGTGTTTCAATCGTATCTACATCCCCAACAAAATAAGTTGTAATTTCTCCAGCATCATGATCAATCAAGTAAGATGATTTGATTCGATTTAGTTTCCTACTCATTTCACTTCTTAATTCATGTAAAACTTTTTCTCCGAAAAGCGTAATAGAAGTTTCACGTAATGTTTCACTTAATCCACCTAATACTAAAACAACAAAATAAAGCACGATTAAATGAAAAGGAAATGCCTGGCGACAAACTAAAGTATTAATTCCTTTTTCTAATATTAATGGTGGAATTAAAGTTAAAACTAATGTTGTGATAATACTTATGATTAAAATAAGCACTAATAAGAAATTATGCTTAATTGTATTTTTGACTACTTTCATTAAATGACTGTTTCTCATAAAGACTCCTGGATGAAATACATATTTTTGTATTTATCATTTTTTTGCATTAATTCATTATGTGTACTTACTTCAACTTTACCTTGATCAATAAATAAGACTTGATCTAATTCTTTAAATAAAGACAAACGATGTGAGATAAGGAAAATAATTGTATTAGGGTACTCTTTTCTTAAATGCTCATAGATTTGTCTTTCAGTATCTTTATCACATGCCGAAAAAGGATCATCTAAAACTAGTATTCCTCTTGCATGATATAACGTTCTCGCTAAAGCTATACGACTTTGTTGACCACCTGACAAACGTATTCCACCTTCACCAAGACGTGTTTGAATCCCATCAAAGAATTCATTCACTTCAGCATGCATGCATACCGTATCTAATACTGATAATACATTTCCTTTTTTACCATATTGAATATTATTTTCTATCGTGTCATCAAATAATTCTAAAGAATGACCTAGATAACTAGTTACTGCATGTTCTTTTTCATATTCTCTTAATTCATTATCATTCACTAAAATAGAACCTTGATAATGACTATCTTCTAAAAACATCTTGCCTAATGTCGATTTGCCACTAGCGATTTCTCCTGT
Source organism: bacterium (assembly GCA_963645035.1). GTDB lineage: Bacteria > Bacillota_I > Bacilli_A > Erysipelotrichales > Erysipelotrichaceae > Bulleidia. Next base: position 11,256 of record CAVIQY010000065.1, read on the forward strand.
AATTCCAATAATTTCTCCTTTTTGAGCTTTAAAAGAAACATGAGAAAACATTTCTTTTTCTCCATAATTAAAAGAAAGATTCTGAACATCGAGTGTATTTATATCCACTTGTTTTCTATTTTTATTTTGATTTTCTTTTTCCAATATTGGTGAGATTCTCACCCAGGATACTTTCGCTTTTTGAACAGCGTTAAATAGTTTGGCTGCATTTCCTGATTTTTTTGCCATCTTTGTAAAACAAGAAATATATGTTGTAAATGTTGCAATAGTCCAAGTATTTTGCATGACATTTTTAGAGCCGTAATAAAGAATAAATACTATTCCAACCATAGAAATCACTTGATAGATTGGTTTTAGTGCTGTCTCATACACATTAGAACAAATAGTCTTTTCTTCATAATCTTTTAGAGCATTTTCATATAGTTCATGCATATTACTTTCTTGTCCAAAGATACGGTAAGTAATCGCAAGATAAATTCTATCTAATGTACTCGCATTTAATGTTTCTGCACTTTTTTTGGCAATTCTTGTATTTTTAGCAACTATTGGTCCTAACTTATCTGCTAAAACATACGCAACTAGTTGAAAAATAACCGCAACAATTGTTAGCTGATAATCATAAACTACTAACATGACAATATAACTAATTAGAGCTATTCCTGTATCAAATATTTCGGTTGTAAACTTTCTAATTCCTTCACTACATGCGTCTACATCTTGTATTGCTTTAGTCATCATCGATCCCGAATCTTCATTATTTTCTTTTCCAACCTGACTAACAAAATGAGAGTACACATCCATCTTTAAATTGCGATTGATATCATTTCCAAATTTGCGTACATAATATCTTTTTAAATATCTAGCCACTTGTACTAATGCAATTACTGCAACATATAATAAAACAATTTGAAGCATAATAGTACTTGTCTTTAGTCCATTTAAAATATCGATGACTGTACCAACAAGTTTTCCTTCAAAATAAGGTGTAGCTGTTAGACCAATGTTATAGATTAAACCTGTAATTGTAATATAAAGTAAAAACTTCTTTTCTTTTAAAATCGTATTCCAAAATATATTCTTATTCATCTTGTTTGCCTAAGAGGTTTTTAAAGCCACTTCTACTTTCTTGTTTAGAGCGTAAATATAAAACTGTTAACGTATTAAAAAATGTTTGTTTCTCACGTTCATCTAAACTACTCATTAACCATTCAAAAAATTCTTCTTCGTAACTTACTAGTTCTTGTTTTAAATTCTTTGTTTTATCTGTCGAGTAGATAAGTTTAGTGCGTTTATCTTCGCCACTTTTTCTTTCGATGTATCCCTTTTCTTCTAAGCTAACTAGTTGCCTAGCAACTGCCGCTTTATCTATTCCTCTTTTTTCCACTAGTTCTTTTTGACTTATTCCTTCATTATGACGAATTAAATGTAATAATGTCTCTTCACTAGGATATAGTTTATTTTCCTTTTCTCGTAATTCTTTATACTTTGTCATTTCTCGGACAATTTTTGCCATATATCTATATTCTGCTTTATCCATATATCCTCCATATTTGTTGACTTAATTATTATATCTTTGTGATATTTGTGTCAATATATAACAAGTCAAACTATATTTACCATTCAAAATAAACGAAATGAAAATATCCC
>CAVIQY010000066.1:0-12509 GCA_963645035.1 bacterium
GCTAGTCAACTAGGGCTTTTACAAGCCCACTACCTTTAGGTGGTGGGTAGTTGACCTTCTACTATCCAATAACAGTCTATTAAAGATAAACCTTTAGAAATATCGATTACACCTTTAATATCTTTTAGATTTAGATTTACAACTTCTAATATATTTCTAACAAAAGTTCTATTTTTGGGAACAATTCTTTGTCGTAAAAAATCTTTAATTTTTTCTTCTGTCACTTCTTTTTGTAATAGTTCTGGAAAAATAGCTGTATTTTTAGAAATCACATGAACGTTTGATACTTTAAAAGTAATTTTATTATCCATATCAAACTGTATAAGAGTTTCGTCATATAATTTTAAACTATACATGCTCTCCTTCTTCCCTATTATCACTTCTAGTGACTAAGCTTTTCCTTCTGTATCTTTAAATAAACTAATCATATAGTCTCGATTAATACGAGGCCAATCTTCATTATTTACTTTGTATTTATCAGGATCTGTATTCATTTCTTCTTCCATCATAGATGTAGGAATTGTAAATGCCATACCTTTATCACCTGTACGAACATTAATACGAATGATGCCATTATCTGCTCGTTCATAAGTAATTCCTGTAATATCTTCTACTGTACCTTTTTTATTATCAATAAATTCGATGAAGCAATCATATTTTGCAAGTTCAACCATTACATCATCTAAGCCATCTTCTAAGATTTGAATCTTTTCCGTAAATTCATCTAGTGTTGCACATCTTCTTAATGTATAACCACTTTTTGCGATTTCTTTCTTGATAGCTTCCATGCTAGAAGGCATTTCTTTAGCACTAAACCAAATTACAAATTTATGTGAAGGATCAAAATAAAGAACAGGATATAACAATAAATATTCTTTTTTACAATGTGGGCAACTTACTCTAAATAAATCACCTGATACACATTTATCTCTTAAATCTCTATCTTTATCCGCATTGATAAAATCATATTGTGTAATATCATATTCTTTCTCACAATATGGGCATTTAATTCTACTTGTTATATTTCTTTCCATCATTAACTCCTTAATATTGGTTTACTAAAACCAAAGATAGCTTCTTTTCCTAGTTTCATTAATTTCTTATATTGTTTCTGATCTGCTTTAGATAGTTTCTTACCAACAAATACACCAATTAATCTAGGACAATCAATATAGTATGGTAACGCTCTAACTAAATCACCTTCTTGTACGCCTTCAACGTCTTCTGGCACATTAATTAGATTCCCTTCTAAGAATGGTCCATTAATCCCTGTAATCTGCATTTCTAACTCACCAAAGTTTTGTTTTGTTAGTATTCCAACAGCTACAACATCAGGAAAAAAGACATCTCTTACTTCATCTAAACGATCATCAAATCGCGTAGCCATTAAATCTTCATCTGCATATTGTTCCATAATTTCAATGTAGACATTATTCTTTTGCATCATTTCTAATGTAGGTTCAATAATCTTACATTCTAAATCCATCACAAAATCAGGCCCAAAAACAGCTAACATTTCTGGTTTCTTCAATCCCTTTTTACAAGATTCATAAGAAGATCCAATAGAAAGCACATTAAAACTCAATAAGCCATCCTGATCAATAAAACAAGAACATAACATATAACAATCTTTTTCTGTCACTCTTATCTTACCTTTTGTATATTCTGTTATATCATCTGCTTCAAAAATAATATATTTGTGATAATAATCTGTAAATCCATATTCTACTAATTTCATAGCCCTTATCTTAACAGTTTCTAACTAACATATCTAGAGAAATGAATATATAATTTTAGTATAGGAGGATATAAAAACAATGGTTCATGTAAACACTACATAATTTGGTGTTTGACTGCTAGATGAGTAGATACCTGTTGGATTTAACTCATACTACTAGCTACAAATCATTCAAATTATAGAAAAGGAAATTTATTTAAAATGAAAAACAAAAAAACACAATACATAACACGTCTAGGATTATTATCCGCAATCGTGTTAATTATGGCATTTACTCCACTTGGTCAATTCAGAACACCTCTATTAAACGTTAGTTTCTTATGTGTCCCTGTTGCGATAGGAGCTATGACCTTAGGTTGTTTAGCTGGAGCTATTCTTGGTGGTATATTCGGCTTAACAAGTTTCTTTCAAGCTTTTACCGATGGTGGTATGAAATCCATGTTACTAAGTATCAACCCATTTGGTTGTTTCGTGGTAACGGTAATCGCAAGAATATTATGTGGATTATTATGTGGTTTAGTCTATAAAACACTAACAAATAAAGGAAAGAATAATGTTGGTAGAGTAATTGGTGCTTTAAGCTGTCCATTCTTCAACACTGTATTCTTTATGGGATTTATCATGTTGTTTTATTACAACACAGAATATATCCAAGGATTTGCCACAAAGCTTGGTACACATGGCCCAATAACCCTCATCTTAGCTATGGTTGGTGTACAAGGAATGATTGAACTTATTGTTTGTGGAATCATCGCTACTGCTGTTTCTAAAGCATTAGATAAGGTTCTGAACTAACATAAAAAACTGTAGGAGTTTTTACCTCTTACAGTTTTTATTTTCCTTATTAATAATTTTCTTTCTTAATTTCGAAGAAGCTTTCTTTGTATCCACATAATGGACATACTTTTGGAGCTGTCTTAGATGTTACTGTATAGCCACAGATTTCACATTGCCATACAACTGGTTCATCTTTAGCAAATGTTTTATTTGCTTTTAGATCATCAAGAAGTTTTTGATATCTTTCTTCATGTTCTTTTTCAATCTTCGCAACCATGTCCATTTGTGCAGCGATTCTTGTGAATCCTTCACTTCTAGCATCTGCTGCCATTTCTTTGTACATGCTTGTCCATTCTTCATTTTCACCATCTACACCCATTTGAAGTGCTTCAGCTGTTGTAGGAATTTCACCACCACATAAAGCCTTAAACCAAACTTTTGCATGTTCTTGTTCATTACGTGCTGTTTCTAGGAAGAAGTTTGCAATTTGTTCATATCCTTCTTCTCTTGCCTTTTCAGCAAAATAAGTATATTTGTTTCTTGCTTGAGATTCACCTGCGAATGCTTTTTGTAAATTAGCTTCTGTTTTACTTCCTTTTAATTCCATCTTTTTTCTCCTTCGTGTTGTTCTAAACACTTCTCACATATTCCTTCATAAGTCGTAGAATGTTTAATAATACGGGCATGTGTTAATTTTGTTGCGATTTCATCAAGACTTTCATCATATGGAACTTGTACATCACATATACTTCCACAACTTGTACAAACAAAATGATCATGTGGAATAGGATTTGCATCATAATAGCTGTACCCTGTTCCTTCTATCTTTTGAATCTTTCCTTGTTCGACTAGTGCGTTCAAGTTTCTATAGATTGTTGCTAGCCCTATACTTTGATCTTTTTCTTTTGCTTTAGCTAGCACATCTTCTGCGTGTAAGTGAACTCCTTCACCTTGCATAATGTCTTGAATAATTTCTTTTTGATGTGTATTTCTTGTTTTCATTCTACTCCTTATTGAGAACTATTATCATTATCAATAAGAAATGTACTTTTGTCAACAGAAATTTGATCAATCTTGACGATATTTACTTTTTTTGTTTTAATACTAACCGAAACAAAACGTTTCCCCACTTTGTGCCAACGTTAGAAACCTCAAAGTGTCCTTTTAAAGAAAGAACAGGAGGTTTTTTATTATGCAAAAAGACAAGTTAGGCACTATGCCTATGGGAAAATTACTCATAAATATGAGTGGTCCTATCATTTTATCTATGTTAATTCAAGCACTATACAACATCGTTGATAGTATGTTCGTTGCTCGCTACAGTGAAGTTGCTTTAGATGCGGTTTCTTTATGTTATCCAATACAGATGATTATGGTTGCTATATCACTAGGTGGTGCTGTAAGTGTACAGGCTCTTTTAGCTAGAGCACTAGGAAGTAAAGAATATGATAAAGCAAATAAAGTTGCAGATCATGGTTTAGTTTTCGCACTATTCCATTCCTTTATCTTTATTGTATTTGGTTTATTCTTTTCTAAAGCTTTCCTTAGTTTATTCTCTAATGATGTTGCTTTAATTAATGAAGGCGTTAAATACATGCAAATCTGTACAATATTTGGTTTTGGTGTATTTGTACAAATCGTATATGAACGTTTCATGCAAGCTACCGGAAATGCTTTCTATAACATGATTATTCAAGGTGCAGGTGCGTTATTAAATATCATCTTAGACCCTATCTTTATCTTTGGTTTATTTGGTTTTCCAGAATTAGGTATTCGTGGTGCTGCGATTGCGACAGTACTTGGTCAAATGTTTGGTACATTACTAGGTATACTTATTACAAAACATAAAGTAAAAGAAATACATACTTCCTTACGACACTTTCATTTAGATTTAAACCTAACAAAAGAAATGTACGCTATTGCGATTCCTTCTATGTTAATGAATTCGATTATGTCTATCATGACAATCTTTATGAATATGATTTTAGCTACTTATTCTACTCTAGCTGTATCTGTATTTAGTATTTACTTTAAGCTTCAACAATTTTTATATATGGCAATTAATGGTATGAGTAATGCCGTCATTGCGATTATTAGTTATAACTATGGAGCTAAAAATAAAAGCCGTATACAAGAATGTATCAAGCTTTCTATTATTTCTACTGTAGTCATTATGTTAGTAGGTACAATTCTTTTCCAACTATTACCACAAGCATTATTATCTTTATTTAATGCTAGTGAAGAAATGTATTCTATTGGTATTCCTGCGCTTAAGATTATTTCTTTATCCTTTGTATTTGGTGGCGTTAATGTACAAAGTTGTGCCATCCTACAAAGCTTAGAAAGTAGTAAAGAATCTCTAATGATTACTTTATTAAGACAATTAATTATTGTTTTACCTTTAGCATTCTTACTCAGTAAGCTATTTGGTTTAAACTACATTTGGATTAGTTTCCCTATTTCTGAATTTATTGCCTTCTGTATTAGCTTATATTTCTTAAGACAAGTTGATACAGATTATATCGAAACATTAAATTAAGATACCTTCACAATGATCTAGTTCATGTTGAATGATTTCTGCATTATACCCAAAATAGGCTTGTTTCCGTTCTTTGAATTGCATGTCTAGATACTTTACTACAATATTTTGATATCGGGTTGTTTCTCTTTCACCACTTAAAGATAAACAACCTTCTTTTATTTGATAAGGATTACTCTTTTGTACAATTACAGGATTAATCATTACAACATTCATATGATCAATTCTTGCGATAATGATTCTTTTCTTTTTTCCTATCATATTCGCAGCTAAGCCAACACATCTTTCTTTATTTGCATTTAATGTATCAATTAAATCTAAACAAATATCTAAATCTTCTTTTGTCGCAAGTTCGGATTTCTGTGATAAAAAGAAGGTATCTTTTACAATATTTCTAATCATAATATTTTCACCGTTTTTCTGTATGCATAGATAAAATAGATAATTTCTGCTGTTGCTGTAATAGACCAAGAGAAACTATATAGTAGATATAAAGAAGTAATTGTATGGAAATAAGCAAATACGGTATAAATCCAAATAATTCTAAATACACATGAACCCATGATGACAATAACCATTGGTGGAATACTCTTACCAATACCACGAGATGCGGCTATCGTACAATCCATAAAGGCACTAATACAATATGACCATCCCATAATCTTTAGTCTTTCCATACCTGCTGTAATAACTGCTTCTTCACTAGAGAATACCGATAAGAATTGTCTACCAAATATTAATAACGCGCCACCTAGTAAAGCACCTGTCATAAAAGAATAAGTAAGCGAAACAAAATAACTCTTAATAACTCTATCCTTCTTTTTCGCACCATAGTTTTGACTCATAAAACTAGAACATGCTGTATGGAATGCGGCCATACCGGTATAAATGATATTGTCTGCGTTTGCGGCAGCACTATTTCCTGATACAAGGATCGCATCAAAAGAATTTACACCTGTTTGTACAAATAGATTTGCGATACCAAATATTGCATTTTGTACTCCAGCTGGTAATCCGATTAACATAACTTCTTTGCACGCATCTTGATCAAAATTTGCTTTATCCATATGTAACTTACAATAGTCTTCTCTTCTAAATAAATTATTGAGAATTAATAATGCGGAAACATATTGTGAAATGACACTCGCAATGGCTACACCATCCGCAGCTTTACCACATACAATAACGAAGAATAAATTTAAAATAACATTTAAAATACCAGCTATTGTTAGATAGATTAAAGGTCTTTTTGTATCCCCTACTGCACTTAATACACCATTACCATAGTTATAGATTGCTAGAGCTGGCATACCACATGAATAAATCATTAAATATAATTTAGCTTGTCCAATAAGTTCATCTTTTGTCTTTAATATTTCTAGTAAATGTCCTGACATGATTAAACTAAATAGCATTACCACAACACCAACTAAAACACAGATGATAAAGGAAGAATACACTGTTTTCTTTGTCTTTTCTTCATCATGACTTCCTAAACTATGAGCAGTTCGAACAGTTACACCACTACCCATGCCAATTAGAAAACCTGTATAAAGTGTTACTAATAATGATGTAGAGCCTACAGCACCTAATGCTGTATACCCAGAAAATTTACCTACTACGGCAATATCACTTAAATTAAAAAGAACTTCTAATATTTGCGATAACATTAATGGAACACTAAAGTATAAGATATTCTTCCATAGTGACCCTTCTGTCATTTGAACTACATTTCTACTTTTCTTTCCCATGCCTATACCCCTAAACGCACCTATCTATTAAAACACTTTTATGCGAAAGTTCCATATAAAAAGTGCTTAATTTTTATTAAGCACTTCTCTAATTATTGTACAAATTGGAATACATCACCATCTGAAACAAACTGAATTGGAATTGTCTTATCCCCTATCGCTTCAGGTAACCAATTTACAGCATATTCCATACCAGGTTGTTCTAAGTTGAAATGTCCTACAGAAATCATACATCTAGGATGACCTAATTCTGCACTATCACGGATATATTCGTTTACTGTAAAATCTGTTAATTCCATGGTGAATAAACAATCTACATCATCTTTATCTGTAGCCCGTGTAATTTCATTATCACCAGGTCCAATAATATGTGACGCAATACGAGCATGTTTTACTACAGTATTTGGATCACCAATAATTCTAATGCCATTCATTCCTAGCTTATCTCTTAACTCCTTCGCTAACTCAATAGCAGGAACATTAGGAAAATGGAATTCACCAAAACGTTGTATTCTACCTTCATTCATCACAACAAATCTACGCCATTCCATCTTATTTAAGAAGCCATAGAATATACCATCATATAACTTACCATCTACTGGAATACCACTATGAATATAGTCATGATTTCTCCATACGGTAATTCCTGTTTCATCTAATAAAGCCTTTTTCTTTTGGAATATCTCATTATCTGCTAGCCAATCTGTATGATCACCATGGTTCCAAAATAAAGCTTCATGAGAAATGATTAGATTCGCACCTAATTCATGTGCTTTACGAATCACATTACTGCTTGCCCAAATACATGTCACAATCCCTGTACATTCTTTCTCTACATCACCATAGAGAACCTTATCACGAGTTGTTTCTTCATTAATTGGTTTCCCACTGAAGTCTACTCCTCCATGATAATTCTTAATGTTTTGAATCACATCTTTAATTTTCATTTTGTTATACCTCTGTTACTTCTATTATAGATAGAAAATAACTCTTTTATAGCAATCCTTTTTCCACTATGTCTAGAATTCTTTTGACTGTTCTTAACAATTGTTATACTTGCTTTTAACATTTGTGTTTATAATGAAATTAGTCAGGAGGTACTTATGAGTTTACCTTTAGTTTATGCCCATAGAGGCGCAAGTGCATATGCACCAGAAAATACATTATTATCTTTTCAAAAAGCAGTAGAACTACATGCGGATGGAGTGGAATTAGATATCCAACTTACTCGTGATGATCAAATTGTTGTGATTCATGATGAACGAATTGATCGAACTAGTAATGGTACGGGTTGGGTAAAAGACTATACTTTAGAAGAATTAAGAAAATTAGAATTCAACAAAAATTTCCCCGAACTAGGTCACGCAGACATTCCTACGATGCAAGAAGTATTTGATTTATTAAAACCTACAAATCTAAGAATAGATATTGAATTAAAAACAGGTGAAGTATTTTATCCTCATCTAGAAGAAAAGATTCTTGCGTTAACCAAAGCCAATCATATGGAAGAACGCGTAGAATATTCTAGTTTTAACCACTATACATGTAAAAGACTTCATGAATTAGATCCTAGTGTATATGTAGGCTTCTTATATATGGATGGCCCTATCGATATCATTGAATATGCTAAAAAGCACCAAGCTAACGCAATTAATCCAGCAGGTTATAATCTTCAATATCCTGGTGTTGTAGAAGATGCACACAAAAATCATATTGATATGAATGTATGGACAATCAATGAAAAAGAAGATATCCGTAAATGTATCGATGCGAAAGTACATTCTATTATTAGTAATGTACCGGATGTAGTATTTGATGTTTATAAAGAGTATGAGTAACTTTAAAGATTATTTACAAGAAGAGATTAAACCTTGGCTAAAAGAAAATGTAGTTAGTGGTCAAATTCTCACCGATTCTAAGACAAATGTACAATATTATTATGCTTTAAATCCTAACGCCAAAGCATCCATTACGATTGTACATGGTTTTTGTGAGTTCTTTTCAAAGTATCATGAAGTATTCTATCGTTTCTATCAAGCTGGGTATTCTGTCTTTTTTCTAGAATTAAGAGGACATGGTTATTCTTCTAGAAAAGTAAAAGAAAAAGATGCTGTATATATTAAAAACTATGAAGAATATATTTTAGATTTACATGCATTTACAAAACAGATTGTTTTACCAAATTCTAAGAATTTAAAACATGTATTATTTGCTCATTCTATGGGTGGTTGTGTATCTACTTTATACTTAGCTAGTCACCCTGAAGATTATGACTATGCAATACTAAGTTCCCCAATGTTAAAGATTAACTATGGTGGGGTTAAGCCTTGGCAAATTCGTGCTTTAACCCATATTTCAAATATCTTCCATTTAGGTAAATTACTTGTACCTACCGCAACACATTTCACTGGTGAAGATCATTTTGAAAATAGTAGTGCTTTAGATCGAGACCGTTATTTATATCAAATGAGTGAAAGAAAAGATAACGAATCTTATCAAACTTGGAGTGCCACATATGATTGGACCATTGCCTCAAAAAAAGCCACAAATATTATTCCATTATGTGCCAGAATCATACAGATTCCTATCCTACTCATGCAAGCTGAAAAAGACACGATGGTAGATAATGAAGGACAAAATTTATTCAAAGAATTGTCTCACTCTACTACTTTCGTAACGATTCCTAATGCCAAACATGAGCTATATAACGGAACAGAAGAGATACGAAATTTGTTCTATGAAAACATTTTCAGTTTCTTACATAAGTATGACATTTAGTCATACTTTTTTTCTGAAAGTTGTTGCATATATTTCTCTTTAGGCTTAAATTTGTATCATATTGAGGAGGAAATGAAAGATGAAAAAAGTCATTTTATGCGGAAAACTATTCACCGCTGAAGATGAAAAAGTTCAAGAGAACATGGCAGTTGTTGTTGAAGACAACAAGATTGTCAAAGTAGCACCAAAAGATGCTGTATGCGAGGATGGTGCCGAAATAATTGACTTAAGTGACAAATTTGTAATGCCAGGTTTCATTGATGGACATATGCATTGCACAATGAATGGAGACACAAAGCCAGTTGCTGGTTACCCTACAACAGGAGATAGAACACTTGATGGTGTTGTAAACCTAAAGAAAGATTTACTTGCAGGATTTACAACAATTCGTGATGAAGCATGTAACGATTTTGAAGATGTTGCGTTAAAGAAAGCTATCAATGCTGGTAAGATTGATGGACCTCGTATGATTACTTCTGGTAAATGTATTACAGCTACTGGTGGACATGCGGACAGTCGTTATCCATTAGGTATTGATGATCATGATGGTTCTGCATTTGTTTGTGATTCACCAGATGAATGCCGTAAAGCAGTAAGAAATATCTTTAAATATGGAGCTGACCAAGTAAAGATCATGGGTTCAGGTGGTGTTATGTCTACTGGTGATAACCCACACGCTGCTGAATTTACATATGAAGAAATGAAAGCGATTCTAGATGTCGCTAATGGTAGAGGAAAACTATCTAGCGTACATGCTCATAGTGCTGAAGGCATGAAAGTCGCTATGCGTGCAGGTATCCGTTCTATTGAACATGGTATGTTAATGGATGATGAAGCGATTGATATGATGGCAGATACACAAACATACTTAATTCCTACAATTATCGCAGCTAAAGCAATCATCGAATGTGGTGTAGCTTCTGGTATTCCTGAAGAAGCTGTAAATAAAGCTAGTATGTGTCTTGAAAAACACTATGATAACTTAAAGAAATGCTTCGCTAAAGGTGTAAGAATTTGCTTTGGTACAGATGCTGGTACATTTGGTAACTACCATGGTAAACAGACTCGTGAATTTGCTCTAATGGTTGAAGCAGGATTACCACCTGTTTATGTACTACAAGCAGCTACTCGTATTAACTCTGAAATGATTAAGATGGATGATACTATCGGTACAATTACAGAAGGTAAGTTCGCTGATATCGTTGCGGTTGATGGTAACCCACTAGATGATATGGACACAATGAACCATGTAGCGTTTGTCATGAAAGATGGCAAAGTATACGTGAAATAGTCCTAGTTTCTCCAATAAATTTATAAAGTAGAAAGGAAATGCAACAAATGATTGTGTTTCCTTTTTTGTGTGATTAAAGCTATGATAAAATTGTTGAAAATCTGAGGGAAACGTTATGGGAAAATATATCCAAAAATTTGTTAATATACTAATCGTTATTACAACAATACTCGCTTCTAGTGTTACTTATACAAAACTTGTCCAAGCTGAAGAATCTGAAGAAAGACCCATTCTAGCTTATGCATATAGAGATGATTATGAAGGTGGAAAACTAAAACCAATTTATTATGTAGATGATATCGCAATTTCTGCTAGTTTAAACTATACGATTATTTTGAATCAAGATATAGAAGTAACGCATCCTTTTACCGTACAAGGAAGTTGGCTCATCAAAATGAATGGTCATAAATTTTATCGCCCTACATCTTACGCAGATAACAATGGTTTTCTTTTCGAGCTAAATGCATATGCAAATTTAACCCTATTAGGTGAAGGTGATGATAAATTACCTACAACTACAGATGTAAAAAATACGGTATTTACATATCGAGGTTTTAGAAAAGATGACTCAGAAAGTACCTATACATACTCTGATATGACAGTTACAGCTGGTGGTTTACTTACTGGTGGTCATAGCACAAATAAAACTGGTGCCATCTATATGAACGCAAACTCCACACTAAACTTAAGCAATGTAGCGGTAAATGGTAATGGCACTAGAAGTGAAAGTGCCCATGGTGCAATCAATGTTGTCGGTAAAAATTGTACAATCAATCTAGATAATTCTCACATTGATCATAACTACGCTGAAGATTATGGTGGTGGAATCGCCATTGAAGAATCAGGAAGTGCATCGATTTATATGAATGATTCCTCAATTGACTATAATATTTCAGCTGATTCTGGTGGTGGTATTGTCGCCCTAGGCCCATTAACATTTTTAACCGGAAATTACAACTCATCTGTTTCCCACAATTATGCAAAAAGATTTGCTGGTGGTATTGGTATAGAAGTCGATGAAGGTTCTGGTAATATTAAGCAATTAAATGTTACAGATAATCAAGCTGGCATGTCTGGTGGTGGTATTGATATTATGGCACCAAATATCATCCTTGATGATTGCACAATCAAAGGAAATACCACACATGGCTATGGTGGTGGAATATTTGTGGATGATAAAGGAACTATCATTCGAAATTGTAAAATTACCGATAATCATACCCTCAAAAATAGTGAAGAAGGCGATACTACTGGTGGTGGTATTTATGTCTTCTGTCAATATGACGTTACAATGTATGGCAAAAACATTGTTGAAAATAACTTTAACAGTAAAAACAATCAAGATAATGTTTATTTAGATGACGCTTCTTTCTTAGCACATGCATATATTCGTGGTATAGCTTATGAAGGATCGCACATTGGAATTACTTGTGACTATACATCAAGTCAAAAAGTAGGCATAAATATTACCGATTATATTGAAGGTACTTATTTCTTAGATAATCCTGATAACTTACATCTTGAATATAATTCTAGTACTAAAGAGCTATATCAAAAAGAAGGTTCTGGTCCAAAATATAGCTTAATAATCAATGGAATGGAAGTTGGTAAATATTATTCTGGCGAGCTTGTTTG
>CAVIQY010000067.1:0-12488 GCA_963645035.1 bacterium
GAGAATGTTACAAGAAGCAGTTGATGCTTTGATTGATAATGGTCGTCGTTCTAAGGCAATTACAGGTGCTGGTGGACGTGCTCTTAAATCTCTATCTCATTCTTTAAAGGGTAAACAAGGTCGTTTCCGTCAAAACTTATTAGGTAAGCGTGTTGACTTCTCAGGTCGTTCCGTTATCGCAATTGGACCAGATCTAAAGATGTGGCAATGTGGTTTACCAAGAGAAATGGCAATTCAGTTATATAAACCATTTGTTATTAGTGAGTTAGTAAATCAACAAATTGCTAGCAACCCTAAGACAGCTGAAAAATTAATTGATAAACAAGATCCAAGAGTATGGGATATTGTTGAGCAAGTTATTGCTGGACACCCAGTATTCTTAAACCGTGCGCCTACATTACATAGATTAGGTATTCAATCATTCTTCCCTAAACTAGTTAATGGTCATGCAATTCGTCTTCACCCATTAGTATGTCCTGCCTTCAACGCAGACTTCGATGGTGACCAGATGGCTGTGCATCTACCATTAAGTGAAATGGCAAGAGCTGAAACTGAAGTATTAATGCTTGGTGCAAATAACATCCTTGGTCCTAAGGATGGTAAACCTATCGTTACTCCAGGACAGGACTTAGTTCTAGGTAACTTCTATCTAAACATGGAAGAAACAGCTGAAGAGTTCTACAACAAAGCAGAACGTCTTGAAAAATTAGGATTACCTAATGAAGCTGCTAAATGGAGAAGATATGGTGATAACGAAGGACATATCTTTAAGGATGTAAATGAAGTATTAATGGCATATCAAGTAGGTGTAGTACATTTACATACACGTATTGCGATTCCTGCTTATACACTTCATAAGACATGCTTTACTGAAGAACAAAATAACTCTTACTTACTAACATCTGTTGGTAAGATTATCTTCAACAATGCATTCCCTGCTGATTTCCCTTATTTGAATGAAGCTAGTGCTGAATCATTAAAGAAGACTCCAGATACAGAGTTTGTTCCATTCGGTACAGATATTAAGAAAGAAATCCAAAGTCGTAAAGTAACTCCTGAATTTAAGAAAAAGGATTTAGGAAACTTAATCGCTGCGGTATTCGATAAATATAAGATTAATGGTACAAGTGATATTCTTGACTCATTAAAGGATATGGGTTACTTATATTCAACAACTGCTGGTATGACTGTTGCATTAAGTGATATTAGCGTTGCACCTAATAAGGAACAAATCGTTAATGAAGGTAAAGAAAAGGCTGATCAATTAAATGCATTACGTGATAGAGGTTTATTAACTCCTCAAGAATGGGAACGTGCTTTCTCTGATCTTTGGGATAAAGTCAAGAACAAAGTTGGTGATACTTTAATGGAATCACTACCTCGTATGAACCCTATCAATATGATGGCTATTTCTGGTGCCCGTGGTAACAAGAACCACTTTACACAGCTTGCCGGTATGCGTGGTCTAATGGCTCGTCCTACTCAAAGTAAGTCTCGTAAAGAATACCAACCATCTATTATTGAAGTCCCTATCTACTCATGTTTCCGTGAAGGTATGAGCGTGTCCGAATTCTTCATTTCTACACACGGTGTACGTAAAGGATTAACAGATACAGCCTTAAAGACTGCTGAATCTGGTTACTTAACAAGACGTTTAGTAGACGTTGCTCACGAAGTAATTGTTACTGAAGAAGATTGTGGTACTGAAAGTGGATATTTAGTTGAAGATATCGTTGATACAAAGAACAATTCTATTATTGAAAAATTCTTTGATAGAATCGTTGGACGTTATACACAAGATGCAATTGAAGATCCTACAACAGGTGAAGTCATTATTGATGAAAACACATATATTACTGATGAATTAGCACAAAAAGCAGTTGATGCTGGTGTAAAACGTGCTTATATCCGTAACGTATTTACATGTAAGAGTCATAATGGTATTTGTTGCAAGTGCTATGGCCGTAACATGGCTACAGGTAATCCTGTAGAACCAGGTGAAGCAATTGGTGTAATGGCTGCCCAAGCTATTGGTGAACCAGGTACACAGTTAACAATGCGTAACTTCCATACTGGTGGTGTTGCTAACCAATCAGGTGATATTACACAAGGTCTTCCTCGTGTAGAAGAATTATTTGAAGCTCGTACACCTAAGAGAGTTGCAGTTATTGCAAAGATTGACGGTGAAGTAACAGATATTCGTCCTCAAGATAATCACCAAGGTATGATTGTTACTGTAACAAGTGGTAAAGAACAAATTGAACATAAGTGTGACTTAACACAAGCTATTCGTTCTGAAATCAAAGTTGGTACAGTAGTAAGTGCTGGTGAACCTTTATCTGAAGGCCAAATCGCACCTAAGGAATTATTAGAAGTAGCTGGTGTAAGAGCTGCTGAAGAATATATCTTAAAAGAAGTTAAGAAAGTATATTCTACACAATCTATCGATATTTCCGATAAGCACCTTGAAGTAATGATCAAGCAAATGCTAAGAAAAGTTATCGTTGTAGATAGTGGTGATTCTGGATTATCAGTAGGTCAAACATTAAGCATTTCAAGCATGGAAAATATCAACAATCAATTATTTGATGAAGATAAAGCTCCTGCTCAATATAACCCATTACTATTAGGTATTTCTAAGTCTGCGGTAGAAACAGATTCCTTCTTATCTGCTGCATCTTTCCAAGAAACAACACGTGTCTTAACAGAAGCTGCTGTTAAAGGAAAGGTTGACCATTTAGCTGGTCTAAAAGAAAACGTTATTATTGGTAAGTTAATCCCTGCTGGTACTGGTAAAATGGAATACCACAGAGAAACTACTGATCGTATCGTAGCTCGCGCTGAACAATTAAAAGCTGATCGTCGTGCAAAAGCTGCTGCTTTAGAAGAAGCTAAAGAAGAAGAAAAGAATATTCCTGGTGAAGTAACAGGGAATAACGAAAGTTCAGAAGAAACTACTACAGAAGTAGCTGAATAATCAAATTAAAAGCATTGAGTCGTTATGATTCAGTGCTTTTTATATTCCTTTTCAGAATTATGTGCGAACAATAAATAATGATACAGAAGAATCATTATCCTTTATTCAAAAACTATTAAAATTATTTGGTATAGACTAAGGAATATGAAAAAGGTGCTATTTAATGGTAAGCGTCTAATTGAGTAGTGGTACTAAAAAGCTCTTCAATGAGGGATAATAATCTCACATTGAAGAGCTTGATTTGTATATACTACTTTTCTTCTTCAAGATGCTCACTTAGAATCTGTTTTATTTCTTGCTTACTTAAGATCTTTGTATAATCTGGTAATTGCTTGGAATATGGTAATAGATTTCTTAATTGTTCTTTGTTATTTAAATCTAGATTAGGCATTGTTTGGAATAAATACATAAAGTACATATATGGATTAATTCCATTTTGTTCACATGTAATGACTAATGAATAAATCTTAGCACTTACATCTGCTCCAGTTGTACTTACATAGAACTTACATCTATTTCTAATTGTTACAAATGGACGAATACTCTGTTCTGTAATGTTATTAGAAATATCTATTCTTCCATCATTCAAGAATTCAGTTAATTCTTTTCGATTATTTAATACATATCGTATCGCTTCATTCATACTGTGTCTTCCAGTATTTAATGTTTCAAGCCATGACAAAAACTCTTCAAACTTAGGTTTGATCTCTTTCTGTCTTATCTTAGTGATGTATTCTATGCGCTTATCAAAATCTTTGTACTTCTGTGCAGCTCTATTTTCTGCTTCAGTATTCATTTCAAAGATTTTTTGATATTTTGCAATTGCGATTGTTTCTTCAGAAGTCTTTCTGCCACTACCTTTTGGTAATAGCTTATATGCTTCTTTGAATTTTCGTAATGCATGCACATTACACATAGTCCTTGTTATGCCTTTGACTTTGTTATATCCAGCATAGGCATCTGTTGTTAGATATCCACTATATCCATCAAGGAATTCTTTTGGATTATCTCCTTTACGAGAATCCTCATAATCATATAGCACAATCGAATCTGTCCATTTAGGACTACGGTAAACAAACATATACGATGTACTCGTTGCAGGTTTTCCTTCTTCATTTAAACATTGTGTGAAGGTTTCATCCGCATGTATGACAGGATACTTTAATAAATCCTCTTTCATTAAGTTGTATATTGGTTCTAAATACTTTCCTGAACTTAGAATCCAATTACACATATTCTGTCGAGGTATTACTACTCCATGTTTTTGGAAATGCTTTTCTAAAGCATATAGTGGAAGTCCTGCAGAGTATTTCATATCCATGATATAAGCTAATAACTCTGGAGAACATTTACTTCTATCAAATAAGAATGATGGATGACTTACCTTTACATATGTAGATTTACCTTCTTCATTTACTGATTGGCAATTTACACATTCAAGTACTGGTATTCTAGTAACACGTACATATACTTGTTCAGGAATAATCACTAATTCTTCTTTTTCTTCATATTTCTTGATTGTCATCTTTGACCCACAGTTAGGACAAATATCTTCTCCTTCAGGGATAGGTAATGTTTCAACTTTTCTTTCTAAATTATCATAAGAAATATGTTGTTCTTTTGGTTTTCTCTTACGCTTTTTGTAGCTCTCAACTTCTGTATATTCACATTCTTCTTCAGCTACTTTAAGTGCTTCATCTTCAACATCATCGAATAGTGTAGGCATATCAATGACAATTGTATTTTTCTGTGATTGATATTTAGCAGCGATATGCTTCATATACTTTTCGTTAAGAATTGTATATTGTTCTTGTAAGTCTTTATAGTTTGCTTGAAGGTCAATGAACTTCTGTTTTAGTTCTTCATCTTTCTTAGCTAACTGGTCAAGTTTCTCTCTCATTTTCAAATATTCAGCGAATATTTCTTCTTTTGTCATCTCTTCAAAAAGTTTAATTTCTGCCATTTTTACACTCGTTTTTACATGTATTATTATACCATGAAAAAGCGCATATTTTAAGCATAAATACGCACTTTTTTGAAGATTTTATATGATTGGTTTTACCTCATGATGAGCGTGTTTTTGATTCAAATCTAGACCTGAAAGTAACCACTCTAATTGTCGTTCATCAATCATTAAAGATTTTATTTCTTCTGGTGTTTTAGGCCATCTATATCTATCTTTTCCTAATAACTTTTTTGTATGTAACCAAAATCCATTACTATCCCATTCAATAATCTTAATTGTTGTTTTAGTTCTATTACAGAAGATGAATAAGTTCTTAGTGAATGGATCCATATTCAAATCATATTGCACTATAGCACTACAACCATCAGCTGCTTTTCGTAAATCTGTATATCCAGTTATAAGATAAATATGATTAATAGAAGATAAATCAATCATAGTTAAATGCCTCTGAAATCTTTCTTAGTAGTTTCATATCTGTAGATTCAGTAACAGTTATATTACAGTTTCCAATTTGAACTTGAATAAATGATGATAGTTGTGGTTCTGTAGCTACTGGAACAAGTTCAACAGCTTTTAAATTCTTTATAGCCTGTTGTTTATTTGTAGAACAAGTATTTGTACGTGTCGTTTTCTCCATTTTAAAAGGTCCTCCTTGGAATTCATTATCCTTCAAAGAGAACCTTACTTGTACCACGTCACTATTTGACGCTTACATTTAATGAATGTAAAGCTTACATGTATAAAAGTTTACGTGCAAGTTTGTTGACACAGATAAACTTATATGAAAAATAGTATGCATATAAGTTAGGAGGCTAAATGATGGATTATAATGTGATTAGTGATATGAAAAGTGTAATGGACATTATGGATTATACTTATGATGATTTAGCTGACGATTTAGATGTAACAAGAGTTACAGTGAAAGATTGGTTGACTGAAAAGAAATGTATTAGTGATAGAAGTATAGATGATTTTTATTGTTATACATTTGGTAAAGGAATTCGTTTAAACAAAATTAAAGAACAATTCTATCATGAATATATTAGACAGAATGATGAAGTTTTATTGTTTCATGGAGCAAAAACGTATATTGACGGAAAACTAAGATTAGATTGTAATAAAAAGATAAATGATTTTGGTAATGGATTTTATTGTGGAGAAAGTTTAGAACAATCCGCAATGTTTGTGGCTGGTAAGAAGGAATCATCGTTATATTTTGTGAAGTTTAAACTAGGCAATTTAAAATGCAAACAATTTAAGGTAGACCGAGAATGGATGTTAACATTAGCGTATTTTAGAGGAAAGCTAAAGGGTTATGAAGATTCTAAAATATATAAACATATAGCTAAAATATTAGATGGAGTTGATTATGTAATTGCTCCAATTGCAGATAATAGAATGTTTGAAATTATTGATAGTTTTATTGAAGGAGAAATTACAGATGTGCAATGCCAGCATTGTTTATCTGCTACAAATCTTGGCAATCAATATGTATTTATTAGTGAAAAGGCACTTCAACAAGTCGAATTATTAGAACATTCTTATCTGTGTGATGCAGAAAAAGAGGCATATTTAAACTCAAAGCAAGACAGTTATAAAATGAATATGGATAAAGTTAAACTTGCTCGTAAACAATATAGAAACCAAGGGGAATATATCGAGGATATTTTGAAATGAAAGAGATGGATTTATTAGGACTAAAAATCTGTAGTTATCAAGCAGAACTATTTAAAAAATCAATTAGCGAAACAGAATGCAGTTCAAGAATATTTATTAGACGTTTCATGAAGTCAGATTTAGCTAAAAGAATGGATAAGAATGGAATATTATTTGAATCATTAGATATATTAGATGCGCTAGAAGAAATAAATGAAGAGTATGGAGAAAGTTCTTATGGTAAAGAAAAATACTCTATTGAGGAAATGCATTGGATTGGATATATTTATCGCTATTGGGCATATGTGACAGATAAATCCAGTAAACAAATATATAAAATGATAAAACCTGAGAAAATGAGACAATTATATTTTCCATATCATTCATTAGATCCACTACAAGCAATGGATAGAATCTTAGAAGAATTACCAATTGAGGATAGATTAGATAATACAGATATAACTAGAGGTGTAATTATACTTAGAAGAGTAAGGAATGGCGAAAAATAAAAACAGGTATATTTCAACCTGCTTATAGACTAGTTTTCGTAGATAGGATATTTCTTACAAAGATTAACTACTCTTGTTCTAACTTCATCTTGTGACTCATCATAGTGATATGCTGTTAGATAAATTAAATCTGCGATTTCCTTCATATCTTCTTCTTTCATCCCACGTGTTGTGACAGCAGGAGTACCAATACGTACACCAGAAGTAATAAATGGACTACGAGGATCATTAGGTACAGCATTCTTATTCAATGTGATATATACAGAATCACAACGATTTTGTAGTTCTTTACCTGTAATATCTGTATCAGCTAAATTTACTAACATTAAGTGATTATCTGTGCCACCTGTGACTAACTTAAATCCTTTATCTACTAAGGCATCTGCTAGAGCTTTAGCATTCTTTACAATCTGATCTTGATAAGTCTTAAATTCTGGCTTTAAGGCTTCGTTTAAGCAAATCGCTTTGGCCGCAATGATATGTTCTAATGGGCCACCTTGAGTGCCAGGGAATATCGCTTTATTGAAGTTATATTTATCGTTAGCTTCAGCTGTAGCTAGAATCATACCACCACGAGGACCACGTAGTGTTTTATGTGTTGTGGTTGTTACAATATCAGCGTATGGTACTGGGCTTGGGTGTAAACCTGTTGCGACTAGTCCTGCGATATGCGCCATATCAACCATGAGACAAGCACCTACTTCATCAGCGATTTCTCTAAATTTCTTAAAATCAATTGTTCTAGGATAGGCACTAGCACCTGCCACAATTAACTTAGGCTTACATTCTTTAGCAATTCTCATTACTTCATCATAATCAATATAACCATTACTATCTGTTCCATAAGGTGCTGCGTGGAAGTATTTACCAGAGAAATTTACTGGTGAACCATGTGTTAAGTGACCACCTGTATCTAAGCTCATCCCCATAAATGTATCACCTGGTTTTAATACAGCAAAGAATGCGGCCATATTTGCTTGGGCACCAGAGTGAGGTTGAACATTTGCGTATTCTGCACCAAATAACTTTTTAGCTCGTTCTATCGCAATATGTTCTACTTCATCAACATTTTCGCATCCACCATAATATCTTTTTTCAGGATAACCTTCGGCATATTTATTTGTTAATATAGATCCCATTGCATAAAGCACGGATGGAGAGACGATATTTTCTGAGGCAATTAATTCAATATTTCTGTTTTGTCTGTCATACTCATTCTTAATTGCTTTTCCAATTTCTTCATCTTCTTGAATTAAATAATCCATCATTTCTGTAATCATAATCGTTTTCTCCCTTAATCAATATGAAAAAAGTATAAAACAAAGAAAGAAAGAAAAAAATAAAAATAGGGGAATAAATGAGAAAAAATGAAAAACAATCACAAAATTCTGAAAATATTTTCAAGATATACCCTAATAGAATCTTTGATAAAGTACTAGTATACTTATATTTATGGATAAATTAGAAGAAATTGAAATAAACGCAAGAAAAAATCATGTGCCAGTTATGTTAGATGATGGTATGGAATTTTTAGTGTCTTATATCACGGAACATGAAAATATCAATCATATATTAGAAATTGGTACTGCAGTAGGATTATCTAGTATGAAGATGGCACAGATAAGAGATTCTATTCATATTGATACCTTAGAAGTAAATGAACAAATGTTTAACGAAGCGAAAAAGAATATACAAGAGAATCATTTTGAAAATCAGATATCTGTTTATTTATGTGATGGGGCTAAGTATGAAACAGACAAAATCTATGATTTAATCTTTGTGGATGCGGCTAAAGCTCAATATCAAAACTATGTAGAAAATTTTTATTCTAATGCTAGAAAAGGAGCAGTTTTTGTGTTTGATAATTTAAATTTTCATGGCATAGTAGACAATCCGGAAATAACGCATAATCGTAGTACAAGACAACTTGTTGGAAAAATAAAAAAATTCCGCGATTGGATACTGCAAGAACCTAGATTCAAAACAGTATTTTATCGCGAAATTGGAGATGGAGTCGCAATAGCTGAGAAACTTTAGAAGTGACCGCTACTATGTGAGAAACCACCACTATTAACACTTGTACCACCACCATGTGACGAATGATGGTCATCATTCGTACGAATACGTGTACGTGTTGTTCTTTCATACAAGAAGATATCTCTTGGACGCATTAAGTGTGTCCCTTCTTTTTTGATATAATTGCCCGCTTCAAACTTTCTACCTTTTGTTTTATGCTTGCTAGCCATAACAATGACAACAATTAAGGCAATAACTGGTGGCATAACAAAGATAGAGATATAATCGGTATCCATCGTGTCATCTTCATAAGAAGGACTGTAATTTGAGTGATTTTGAGGATTAGAATGAGGAACATCTACAGGTGTTCCATTTTCATTTTCTTTTAACATATATGCACTTGATTCAATAAATGTTTCAAATGCACTAGAGTAATAGCCATTACTTAAATCAGATAAGAAATCATTAGAGATTTGTTTTTTAGCATAATCAGTAAATGCTGCATTTGCTTTATCTCCATAAGCGACAATGTCATAACTACGATCACTCATCACAATTAGTAACATGACACCATTCTTATCTTCTCCTAGTCCCATATCTTCATTCTTATATAGGTACTCAGAATAATCTTCTACATCATAATAACTTAGTTCATAGTCTTCTTTGACTCGGACATATATTCCACAATCATATTCTTCAGAGTAGGAAGTGGCTAATTCTTCTAGTTCACTAATTTCATCAACAGATAATAGTCCGTAATCATCAGAAACATAATTTGGTTCGGCGTGAATTGGGATGATAAATAGTGTAGATAAAGCAAATAATAATGCGATAAATATATTTCTACATTTTTTCATTTGAAATTACCTCACTACCTTAAATAGAATAAAGTTAAATATCATTAAACTTACAGTAATGATTAAGAAAGTTAAAATCATTTTCTTTATATCTATTGGCAAGTTATCGCCAACAATCTTTCCAGTTTGCCCATTCATGACAAATAGATAATTTTTATTATTCCAATTCGTGGCTAGAATCCAAACAGGTAAAAATGCATAGCTAACATGATTATCTAAGAAGGTGATCGTTTCATGCTCTGGGACAACTGTAGAATATCCAACTACGGATTGCACAACATATGCTTTAGCAGAATTTTGCATTCTAATTTCTACACGATTTTCATTATCTTTGGCACTGACATCATATTTATCGGCGTAATAGCCTGCCATATAACTTTTTTGGAAGGGAACCATTTTGGAGTAATCATAAGGTTCTATCGCGTCCATAAATTCATCAGGCATTTTACTTGCTCCATCTGCAGGAACATGTTCAAACTGAATTTCTCCTTCACGATGAACTTGATAATGTCTAGTTGTCGTAATTTGATAATCTCCTGATACATGTGTATGAACAGTTGTGGCGTGGTAATCTGCGTTAATATGAGCTAAATTATCATATAACCAGAAAGGAACATATAATCCTTTGATTTCATCAATATGGTTATCACTAGAGAATGCTTTTGGTAAGAAAGGTTTTCCTTTATAAAATGTTTTTAAAGATTGCACGGCATCTTCTTTTGTGAGTGTAAAAGGAATGACATAATTTGGTTTTAAAGCACCTTCAAATTGTGTGGCGTTGATTGTTGGATTATTACAATAAGGACAACTTGTTGCGGCGGTATTTTCATCTACGATAATTTCAGCACCACAACTTGGACAACGATATGCGTGCATATCAGCTAATTCACTATCTGTCCAATCTTGTTCACTAACATCTTTAGAACCTTCAGCTTCTTTTTTGTTATAGAGTTCTTCTATCTCTGTTGGTGAATAAGTTGAATCACAATAATCACATTTTAGTTTTTGTGTTTCGCTATCAAAGTGAAGAGGCCCACCACATGCTGGACATTTATAATTCGCTATTGAAGCCATGTATTCCTCCTTCTTTATAAACATAAGGGCAGTATTTCTACTACCCTAATTCATATCGTTCTAAAAACAATTATGCTTTCTTTGTGCCACAGTTTGTGCAGAAGTTTCCTGTATTTACTGTTCCACAAGATGGGCAAGTCCAACTAGCAGATGGTCTCTTTGTGCCACAATTATTACAGAAATTTCCTGTGTTTTCTGTGCCACATTGAGGACATCTCCAAGAAGCACTACCTTGATTTACAGCAGCAGCTTGTGCACCCATATTGAATAATTGACTAGCAGTAGTACCACCAACACTTTGTGCCATATTCATACCAACAAAGCCATTCATCGCACCTGCTGAATTCTTGGCAGCATCTTGCATAGCTTGAGCTTGAGCACCAACTAGTCGTGCAGCAGCCATATTTTGATCTCTTAGTGTACTATCACGTTGTAATTCTTTGATTGTCTTTTCGTCTTCTTCGTTACCAGTAATACTAGAAATGCCAAAGGATACAATTTCAATACCTCTTAAATTTTTCCATTTTGCACTTAATTCTGTATTTAAAATGTCAGCGAGTTCCGTAGTATGAGCAGGTAAAGAGGAGAAGCGTACTCCTGTATCACCAATCTTAGCAAATGCTGGTTGTAAAGCTGTTAATAATTCTGTCTTTAATTGACTTTCAATTTCAGATACAGCATATACACTAGAGAAATTGCCGCATACATTTGTATAGAACAAAATAGGATCACTAATACGAATGCTATATTCACCAAAGCAACGAACAGAACTATCCATATCTAGATTGATATTCTTGTCTACGATTCTAAATGGGATAGGATTAGGTGTCCCATATTTAATGCCTGAAATTTCTTTTGTGTTGAAATAGTAAACACGTTGATCATTTCCTGTTTGACCACCAAATGTAAAACGTTTGCCAAATGTCGCAAATGTATTTTTGATACCTTCTGATAAGTTGCCAGTGAAGAATGATGGCTCTGTTGAAGAATCATATTTATATTCGCCAGGTTCAGCACAAATATCGACAACTTTACCTTGTTCAACAATGACCATACATTGTCCATCAGCTACTGCAATAACAGATCCATCAGTAATGATATTGTCACTACCTAGATTAGAACCACCTGTTTTTTTACGACCTTTAACAGCTAAAATATTATTTGGAATGGCTTCACAATAAAAATATTCTTTCCATTGATCACGTAATGTACTGCTAGCTGCAGTAAGTGTTGCTAATAATAGTCCCATTTTTATCCTCCTTAGGGTTATATATTCACATACTTAATATAACAAATAATATATGTGAACTACTCACGACCTATGCTTACGCTTAGAGGTCTGAGCTTCTTGCTTCAACTACCGTTGCTTGGTAATCCGAAGATTACTAAGTCTTACACAATATCCACAAGCGTTAGGTTCGGCTAGTTCCTAG
>CAVIQY010000068.1:0-12461 GCA_963645035.1 bacterium
GAGCAATAACAAATGTTGTTCTACCCTTCATTAAAGCATCCATACCTTTTTGTACAAGTGATTCAGTTCTTGTATCAATAGAAGAAGTAGCTTCATCAAGAATCATCGCTGGTGCATCAGCTACTGCAGCTCTAGCAATAGATAATAACTGTCTTTCACCTTGTGATAATGTACCACCATCACCTTTAATTACAGTGTTATATCCATCAGGTAATCTTCTAATAAAACTATCCGCATTCGCTAGTTTCGCAGCTGCGATACATTCTTCATCAGTCGCATCTAATCTACCATAACGGATATTATCCATGATTGTACCTGTAAATAAGTTAGTATCTTGTAATACGATACCTAGAGATTTTCTTAAAGAAGACTTCTTAATCTTATTGATGTTAATATCATCATAACGAATCTTACCATCCGCAATATCATAGAAACGATTAATTAAGTTTGTAATCGTTGTTTTACCCGCGCCTGTAGAACCGACAAAGGCAATCTTTTGACCAGGCATACCATATAAAGTTACACCATGTAATATTGTCTTTTTGCCATCATAAGAGAAGTCTACATTGTCCATCGTGATCTTTCCTTGTAGCTTATGATAAGTTAATGTTCCATCATGATGAGGATGTTTCCAAGCCCATACACCTGTTCTTTCTGTTGTTTCGACTAGTGTACCATCTTCTTTTTCGATTGCGTTAACTAAAGTTACATAGCCATCATCTACTTCACTTTCTTCATCCATTAACTCAAATATTCTTTCTGCACCAGCCATCGCAGCCGCAACAGAGTTAACTTGTTGAGCAATTTGTGTTACAGGTTGAGTAAAGTTTTTATTTAATGTTAAGAATGACACAAGTGTTCCAAGTGTTAGAGATAATTTTCCACTTAGCGCTCCCATAGCACCAACAATAGCGATTAATACATAAGAGATATTTCCTAAGTTACCCATAATAGGCATCATAATATTTGCCATCTTATTTGCATTAAATGAACTAACTCTTAAGTCTTCATTCTTTTGTTCAAAGTCTTCAATTGCTTTTTCTTCATGACAGAATACTTTAACAACTTTTACACCTTGAATCATTTCTTCAATATGACCATTTAGTTTACCTAATGAATCTTGTTGTTCAACGAAGTATTTACTAGACTTCTTACCAATCTTCATTGTAAATACCATCATGAGGGCAATCATACATAGAGATACACAAGTTAATGGTACAGATAACATTACCATGGAAATAAATGTAGAAATAATGGTAATTACTGATGAAATAACGTTAGGGATTGTTTGTGAGATAACTTGTCTCATTGTATCAACGTCGTTTGTATAAACAGACATGATGTCACCATGAGAATGTGTATCAAAATATTTTACTGGAAGAGTTTGCATGTGATTGAATAACTCATCACGTAATCTTTCCATTGTTCCTTGAGATACAGTAACCATGATTCTGTTATAGACATAGCTACAAACAATACCGATTACTAAAATCGAACATAGTTTTAGTATTGCATTAAGTAATGGAGAAAAATCTGTTGATCCTGTCTCAAGCATTGGTGTGATATAAGAATCAATTAAAGTTTTAGAAAATAATGATCCTTGTACAGTTACTAGAGCATTACCCACAATACAAATTACAACAATAATCATTTGGATTGTGTAATCTTTTAGCATGTATTTAATTACTCTACTAAAAGTACCTTTTTTTACTTTTTTAACTGGTCTCATTTGAGGTCTTGGCATAGTTTCATTCCCTCCTTCTAGTCAGCTTGTGGCTTATCAAAGTCGCCGCCAGCTTTATTTTGTGCTTCTTCTATTTCACGATAAATCTTATTATTTTGAATTAGGTTTTCATGCGTATCAAATCCAGATACTTTACCATTATCAATCACTAAGATACGATCTGCATTTTTAACAGATGAGATACGTTGCGAAATAATAATCTTTGTTGTGTCAGGAATTTCTTCATTAAATGCTTTTTGAATCTTCGCATCTGTAGCTGTATCTACAGCACTAGTAGAGTCATCTAGAATTAATACTTTAGGATTCTTTAATAATGCTCTAGCAATACATAATCTTTGTTTCTGACCACCAGAGAAGTTATTACCACCTTGTTCTACATGCTCATTTAATCCATCAGGTTTCTTCATTAAGAATTCATCTGCACAAGCTAGTCTTGCGGCTTTCCAACATTCTTCTTCTGTAGCATTTTCATTACCCCATCTTAGGTTTTCTATTACAGTACCTGAGAATAAGACATTCTTTTGTAATACTACTGATACTTCATTTCTTAATACTTCAATGTCATAGTCTTTAACATTGTGACCACCAACTAGTACTTCACCACTAGTTACATCATATAAACGAGAAATCAAAGAAATTAAAGTACTCTTACCAGAACCAGTACCACCAATAATTCCTATTGTTTCACCAGATTTAATGTGTAAATCAATATCACTTAATACATTTTCACCCGTACCTGATTGATAAGAGAAGTTCACATGGTTAAAATCAATACTTCCATCACTAACTCGCATAATTGGGTTACTAGGATTTTGAATATCAGGTTCTTCATTTAATACAGCCGCAATTCTTCTAGCAGAAGCGAAAGACATTGTGATCATAACAATAACCATGCTTAGCATCATTAATGACATTAAGATACTCATAACATAAGAGAATAAGGATGTTAATTGTCCTGTTGTTAATGTGCCACTAACAATGAAATGGGCACCAAACCAACTTAACGCAACAATACAACCGTATACTGCAATATTCATTACTGGTGTAACTAAAGCCATCATCCCTTCAGCTTTTTCAAATAGTTTTCTTAAGTTATGTGCTGCTTTATTAAACTTTTGTTTTTCATAATCTTCACGAACATAAGCTTTAACTACTCTTACACCACTTACGTTTTCTTGTACTTCAGCGTTTAAGTCATCATATTTATTAAATGTTTCTGTAAATACTTTATTTACTTTAGGTAATAAAGTAATAATGATGAGAGCTAAGAAAACTATCGCTACAGCAAAGATCATACTTAATGTAGGAGAAATCATAATACACATTACAACTGACATACCTAACATTAGTGGTGGTCTAACCGCAATACGAATAATCATCATAAATGCATTCTGCAAGTTTGTTACATCTGTTGTTAGACGTGTAACAAGTCCTGCTGTAGAAAACTTATCTATATTTGAGAATGAATAAGTTTGTATTTTCTTGTACATCTTGTCACGTACATTAGCCGCAAAACCAGTTGAAGCTTCAGCTGAAAATTTCGCACTCATGGCACCACAGAATAAAGCCATAAATGCAATAGCTAACATGATTCCACCATATTTAAGAACGGCACTCATATCTTTCGCATTAATTCCTTTATCAATAATTGATGCTGTAACAAAAGGAATTAATACTTCCATTAATACTTCTAAAGCAGTAAATATTGGTGTTAATATCGCTGCTTTTTTGTATTCACCAATACAACTTTTTAATGATTTAAGCATTCTTGTTATCCTCCTCATTTAGTGCTTTATATAAACGATCTAAGTAACTTACAAAAGTATCTAGTTCTTCTTTCGTATATAAAGCTTTCATTTTATTTTCCGACATAATCATGAGTTCTCTACTTCGATTACATATACTTATTCCTTTTTCTGTTAAGGTAACCATCTTGATTCGTTTATCATTTGGTAATGTATAAGAAGTGACAACTTCTTTTTCTTCTAATCTTTTTACAATTCCTGCCATCGTAGCTTGAGAAACACGGAATTTCTTCTCTAGCGTTTTTAATGAAGCAGTTTTATTTTCTGAACGAATTAAATATACAAGTACATGATGTTGGGAATACGTTACATCTAGTCCTTGCATCGTTTCATCTGCTTTTTTACAAAGCAAATCATTTATCTTTTTGAATCGAAATCCAATATCTACTACATCACTCATAAACACCTCCGGTATTATTTATACCAAATCAAAAGCATGCTGTCAATAGCGTGCTTTTGATTGCGTGCTATTGTTTTGTATTTCACAAGTTGATAAGATTTTTACGCTTAGGAATTTGGTAAGTCATCGCACATATTGAAACAACAAAATAAATTTAATGATACAATGGCTCTATTAGATGTGGGGTAGAGAAATGAATTGCATAACAAAAAAATTATCGTGTGTACTATTCTCATTTGTACTATTAGGATGTACAACACCTAGCAATAAAACAAGCACTATAACAAGTGAAGAATCACCTTCCGTAAAAATGCGTGTACAAGACGGTTACATTCAATACTACAATGGAACAGATTGGGAAAATCTAATTAGCACCGAAGAACTCAAAGGTGAAAAAGGAGATAAAGGTGATCCAGGTAAAGACGGCAAAGATGGAAGAGATGGAAAAAATGGCACTAATGGAACAAATGGTATAAATGGTGTTAATGGGAAAAATGGTTCTGACGGTAATGACGCAGAAAATGGAATCACAAAAGGTTTCCTTTTATATACAGAAGCAAACGGTAATATTCCATTTCAAAATAATCCATGGGGTGGCGGATATATTGAAATTGAATCTTTAGATAAATCTGTTATTTCATCTAAAACAGTTGAAGATAATTCTAAAATAACAAGCGTTAATTTATTGATGAATGAAAATGGCAAAGTAAAATTAACTGCTAAATCAAGTGCAGGGTGGAACTTTGTTAAATGGAGTGACGGTTCAACAAACCCAAGCAGAACAATATCCTATGATAGCTTCGTTATTTTAAGTGCCTATTTCGACTGTACTAAAAAGCCACTAACCACACCTGTAATTCTTACAGAAGATATCGATTGTGATAAACAAAGCTTATATTTAGTTTGGAAAACAGATGAAAACGCGAAAGACTACACTATCACTGTTAGTAAAGGGTATAGTGATAGCGATATTATCTATTCTGGTAAATCTACAACGAATAACATAACAATCAATTCAGATAAGCTAGAATTTTATAACACATATTATATAGGAATAACTGCAAACCCTAAAAATCCAGACGCTTATTATGCACAATCCGTTTATAATATTTGTTCCACAGAAATTCATACTCCTGAACCCACTATAGATATACCAACTATTGAACCTATTGTGGTGCCAACACAAGAACCTACTCCAACTATCGAACCGACTCAAGAACCTACTCCAGAGCCAAATCCTTCTATGGAACCCGAACAATCTTCAGAAGCAAATGAGGCAACAGAAGGATAAATATTATCGTAAAAACTTATATTAAACTTTTCAAAAAGCAATGGCCCTTGCCATTGCTTTTGTTAATTACTTGAATTGCCATTTAATTCGTTCATAGTAGCTTCATCATATGTAGCTGTATCTAAGATGTTACCATCTTGATCTTTGTAAGTAACCGTAACACTCACTTTTGCATCAGGAGTAAATATTTGATAGATTCCACCATAGAAATATAAAGGTATCGCAAGCATTACTTCTTCAAATCCTAATTCACTAGCAGAGGTCGTTACCGTAAACTCCGAGAAATCTTTGTTATAGTCGATACTTGTAATACTTGTGAATTCTTCCTTGTTATCTACTATTTCTTGTACAGAATTTTTAATGTTTGTAGCCAAATCATCCATCATCTTTTTGTAGTCACTTTTAGACATTGTAACTTCTACAGATTGATCATCATTTAGCTTTACATTCTTAAAATTTGCACCGCTTTCTTTTTGGTTATTTACCGCTTCTTCTGCTGTAGTGCCAAGTGACTCAAAGAAACTATTTGGTAGTGTAATTGTCACATCAAATAAACCTTCATCTACATCTATGGTTTGATTTGTTGAACTAGGTGAAACATTTGCTTCATTAGTTTCTTTTGCGTTAGAACAACCCATCAAACTGATTGCTAAAGTTAAAACGATTAAATATTTATACATGTTTATTCCCACATCTTTCTAAACACAATATATAGAATATGAGGATTTATCACAATAGAATTCCTAGGAATTAAGGAATATTTAAGATTCACTAAGCTCTTTAATCATGTCTTTTTTATGTTGTTTTGTGAAGCCCGATAGTTCATAAGAACGGATTCTTTGATTTACCATATTTGGTACTACAAATCCATTTTTCACTAATACTGCTAATCTATTAATCACAGTTCTATTTGTAACATTAATCTTTTTACTTATATCTATTGGGGTGAATTCTCCACGATAATTTTCTACTAAGAATAATAGTAATTCTTTCTCTTTTCCTTTTAGATAAGATAAGCTTCCTTCTAGTTCTTCTTCATTCGAATTCTCGGATAATTCACGCACTTTATTTGAATATAACAATACCATGCGTAGAAAGTAACATATCCATATTTCAGAATGTGGTGGATTATCTCTTCCTTGATAATACAAAGCAGGTAATCCCATTTGAATGGATTGATAATACTCATCTATATCATATGCGAAGTATTCTTCTAATGATCCAATCCCATTAAAACCATATCCATTTAAATCTAGAATATAACCAGATAATAGTCTTGCAGTTCTACCATTACCATCTTCAAATGGGTGGATTGTTACAATTTGATAATGCACTATTGCCGCAACAATAAGAGGATGATCATCAGTTGTATTTACATAATTCACTAATTCATCTAGTAGATCTGGTATATCACTATATTCTGGTGGAATATAATCAGGATTACCATTTTGTGAGTCATATACTGCAAATAAAACTCCAGGTGGCATAGGACCTCTTAATCCTATCTTTTCTTTCGAAGCCCCTTTTTCAACATATTCTTGTACATCAAGAATTAATTTCTTAGAAAACTTTTCCTTTTTCTTAGATTTATCCTCCAGATAATTTAAAGCTAAGAAATAATTTCTCACTTCTTGTTCAGGCTTAAGATAATGCTTTCTTTCATCCGCATCAATTACTTCATCCACTTGTTTCTCAGTCAAAGGATTACCTTCAATCTTTGTTGAAGCATAGGAACTTTTTTTCTTGGAGTTCTTTCTTAATTTATTCGCCACATCATAAGATAATGGAATTTTCGATACAATATATCTATTTCTTTCTATTTCTGTAATGTATTTTAAAATCTCGTTTGTTAAAGTTACTTGAATCATTTAATCTTCTCCAACTAACCTAATTATATCGTATTCCTCAAAAATAATTTCACTATTTTTTCACTATTTTTTCACTATTTAGGAAATCAGCGTAAAAAGAGAGTACAAAAAAAGACCGAAATTTACATCTCGATCTTTAGTTTTGCAATATGTTGTAAATTACTCAACAGTAACTTTGATACCAGGACCCATAGTTGTAGAAACTGTTACGCCCTTGATATAAGCACCCTTAACTGTAGCTGGCTTTACACGAACGATTTGATCGTAAAGAGCTTTGTAGTTTTCAGCTAATGCTTCATCTGTGAAAGATACTTTACCGATCATAACGTTTAAGTTACCATCTTTATCTACACGGTATTCAACTTTACCTTTTTTGATTTCGTCGATAGCTTTTGTAACATCCATTGTTACTGTACCTGTCTTAGGGTTTGGCATTAATCCTTTAGGGCCTAATAATTTACCTAAACGACCTAATTGGCCCATCATATCTGGTGTAGCTACGATTACATCGAAATCGAACCATCCACCTTGGATTTGGTCAAGCATGTCTTTACCACCAACATAGTCAGCACCTGCTGCTTTAGCTTCTTCAACTTTAGCACCTTGAGTGATAACTAATACTCTTTGAGTACGTCCTGTTCCATTTGGAAGAACAAGAGCACCACGGATATTTTGTTCAGCTTGACGTGGATCTACGTTTAATGAAAAGCTAACTTCAACAGAAGAATCAAACTTTGTTGTAGTTGTTTTCTTTGCTAAAGCAACTGCTTCAGCATAGCTGTATGTTTTGCTGCGATCAACCATCGCAAGAGCTGCTGTATATTTCTTTCCTGCCATGATTATTTCTCCTCCCAGCCTTCGATTGTGATACCCATGTTACGAGCTGTACCAGCAACGATCTTCATAGCTGCTTCAACATCGTTAGCGTTTAAATCTGGTAATTTGTATTCAGCGATTTCACGAAGTTGAGCTTCTGTAATCTTACCAGCTTTAACTGTGTTAGGTGTTCCAGATGCCTTTGATACACCTGCTGCTTTCTTTAGTAGAACTGCAGCTGGAGTTGTTTTGATGACGAAATCGAATGATTTGTCTTCATATGCTGTGATGATAACTGGAACGATATCACCGTGACGATCCTTAGTTTTGTCATTGAATTCTGTACAGAACTTAGGCATGTTAATACCTGCAGATGCTAGAGCTGGACCTGGTTTAGCTCCGCCAGCAGGGAATTGAAGCTTACAAACTTTTGCAACTTTCTTTGCCATGTGGCTTTTCCTCCTTATAAGTTGTTTCCACATGCAGTGGTTAACAGATGAGTTGCCATCCTCCCACGCATGAACGCACACTAAAAAGATGCGCTTATTTATGTTATCCTAACTTTTATTTATCGTCAATTGAATTTATAATAATAATTGTATTTTATTTATCAATACAATTGGAGGTTCGTATGGAAACGACAAAACGTTGCCCACATTGTGGTGCTACACTACCTGAGGGCTCTTTATTCTGCTATAAATGCGGAACAAAATTAGAAACACCTACAACGGATACAACTACTGATTATAGTGAAATTTTAAATGATCAAAAAGCACCTACTAGTGTTCAAGATGAAAATATTCCTATTGATGAATTACTAGGTCAAACACATGTTATTAATTCATTAATGAGTGAATTAGATGAAATTGTTAAAGGTGATGGTTCAGACTTACCTGTTACGCCTAGTGTTAAGCATATCCAGCAAGAAGATGAACCAGTCATGAGTAAACCAATGCCTGAGGCTCCTGTTAAAACTTCTAAACCAGAAGCTAAGGTAAATAAGGTAGAAAATACCAGTCCATTTGCTTGGGAAATTCCTTCCTTTACTTCTAGCACTGATGTAATCGAAGATACTGTAGAAGATACAATTGAAGAGAAACGTCCTCAAGAAAGTCCTGCAGTAGAACAACCAGAAAGAAAAGTATTATCCCGTGCTGCTCGTCGTAAACAACTTGAAGATACAGATCCATATGATGTTTCTTCACCAAGCACTTATACTGAAGAAGATGACGAAGATCATACTGTTCCACCAGTTAAAAAAGAAAAGAAGAAAAAGAAGAGCTTCTTATTCGAAAATGATGATGACGACGATGAAGATGATGAGGATTACGAAGAAGAACGTCCTAGTCGTTCTCTAAAAA
Source organism: bacterium (assembly GCA_963645035.1). Taxonomy (GTDB): domain Bacteria; phylum Bacillota_I; class Bacilli_A; order Erysipelotrichales; family Erysipelotrichaceae; genus Bulleidia. The sequence goes on from CAVIQY010000068.1 coordinate 9,286, forward strand.
AGGAAAAGAAAAAGAGTTTCTTATTTGAAGATGAAGACGACGATGATGAAGATTACGATGAAGATGAAGACTTCGAGGACGAATATGAAGAAAAGCATATTTGGCCTGTAGTCGTTGGTCTAATCTTATTAATTATCGTTGTTGGTACAGTATTCCTAATCATGTTTAAACCAGCCGTAATCAATAAAGGTATTGATGGTATAAATGGTATCTTCCATACAGAGATTAAGCATTTAGGTGCAACAGAAGAACCATTAGAAACAATTACTCCTGTAACACCTACTCCTGAAGTAATTGATACAACAATTTATGACGCGGATCATAACTACTTCTCCTCTGTAGCTTCTTTATACGCTTCTTTCTATAAAGAATATATTGATGCATATAACAGTGGTGATATTCAAAGTTTAAATCACGTTACAGATTCCTTAAGAGCAGAAATCCAAGATCGTTATACAAATTACAATTCTGGTTTAGGATTTGAAGCACAATTTACATATATCGATTTAGATTCCTATGTTATTTCTGAAGTACAAGAAGATGGCTATTACAACGTTAGCTTCAATACATATCAAGAAAATAAATGTTGGGATAAAGAAACTAACGAAGAAAAAGACAACAATCCTACAATGGCAATCTCTATAAGATATAATCCTGAAACAGGTGACTATTACTTATCTTCAATGAAGATTGATGGTGGCATCGTTTTAGGAACAAATATGATTGATGTAACAAATTGGTAATTGAATCGTAGAAAAGTGGTGAGTTAATCATCACTTTTTTAGTCTTTCCCAATATCCTTCTTTTACGGTAAAATAAAGGCATGAAAAAGAAATCTATATTAATCATTCTGTTATTTGCACTATTCTTTGTTAGCGCATGTGCAAGTACAACACAAGATGAATCAACAAATGAATATTCCTATCACATTAGTACCGAAGAAAGAGATGAAAGATTATCCCACGCTAAGTTAAGTATCTTACTAGGTGGTATTGATGAATTACAAATTCCTAATCTTTATCCAAATGCGACTATTCTTACATATTCTTCTAATGCGGATAAACTCTTTGCTTTAGCTAGTAATAAAGTAGATTATGCAATATGTTCTTCAGCACAAGGAATTATTTATTCTAAGAATAATCACAATGAATACGAATATTGTGATGAACCACTCTATACGATGGGAAATGCATTTGCATTAAATAAGAGTAGTACTGATTTACAACAAAAAATAAGTAGTTGTATACAAACATTAAAAGCTGATGGAACTCTAGCATCTATGGAACAAAAATGGGTAATTGATGCTAGTTACACCATGGATGATGTCCCTGTAATTACGGATACAAGTGCTCCAGTATTAAGAGTCGCAACAGATTGTGCTAGTGAACCATTTACATTTATTTCTAATGAGAAACCAGCAGGTTATGATGTTGAAGTGATTTCTCGAGTTGCCTATATGTTAGGAATGCGGATTGAATTTCAACAAATGTCCTTCTCATCTACAATCGTTTCCGTTATTAGTGGTAAATCTGATGTAGCATTAAACGTCACACCTACTGAAGAACGCGAAAAAGAAGTCTTATTTAGTGATATTTACTATGAAGTAAAAATTGTAGCCTTAAGCAAGAAACAAGGTGCACATGCAAGTTATTTTAATGATATTAGAGATAGTTTTAATTCAACATTTATTAAAGAAAATAGATGGAAGCTATTTGTTAAAGGTATAGAAATAACTTTCTTAATTTCTGTATTCTCCTTTGCACTAGCAACACTAGTTGGCGGTTTATTATGTTGGATGCAAATATCGAAAAATAAGCTAGCGAATAAAATTGCCAACTTCTATGTAAAGATAGCTACAGGTATACCAATACTCGTATGGTTAATGATCCTTTATTACATCGTATTTAAGAGTGTAGATATTTCTTCTATTATTGTTGCGATTATTACATTCGGTTTACAAACAGGTGCTTCCTTATCTTCAATCTTTAAAACAGGAATAGATTCTATTGATGTAGGTCAAAAAGAAGCGGCTGAAGCATTAGGATTCAATACATTCACAATCTATAAAAAGATTATTATTCCTCAAGCTGTATTAAGAATATTTGATTTATATAAAGGTGAATTTGTTTCTCTAGTTAAATCTACATCTATTGTTGGTTATATAGCGATTAATGATTTAACTAAAGTATCTGATATTGTAAGAAGTAGAACATATGAAGCTTTCTTCCCACTTATCGCAACAGCAATCATCTATTTTGCTTTAGCTCATCTTGTTATTGTGATACTAAATATTGTTCAAAAGAAGATTAATCCTAAACAAAGAAAACATATCTTAGAGGATATTAAAACTCATGCGTAACACATGAGTTTTTTGTTTACTTTGAATAAGAAAAGCTAATCTTACAAACTACAACTTGTTTGCTTTTTCTATTGTTTGATTCATCAACTCTCTAATTAAAGATGATTGAGATACGCCTAATTTCTTGCATGCTTCTTTGAACTCTTTTACAAATTCTGTTTTATACGAAGCTCCCACGAGTGACATATTTTCTTTTTTCCACCCATTTATATACTCTGCTTGGTTAAATTTTTTCTTTTCCATATATCTCCTTGCTTTCCTCTGTTTTTTCATTACAATTAAAGGTGGAGATAGAGAGGAAAGACTTATTCCTCTCCACCTTAATTCTTAGATTCTTAGAATTAAATGTTTTCTAAGACTTCGTTGATGTAATCGATAACATCTTGTTCAGGATTGTCAGATTCTTCAACGATTTTTTTATTTATAGCAAAAACTATTTGTCTCTCATTTCTTATGTTGCTTACTTTTGTTTACCATCTTTCATACAACAAATAGCGATAACAACACCACAAGTACTAGATAAAATATTAAAGATATTATTTTTGACTATTCCAATCATACATAACATTCCACTAGCGAAGAATAATGCAGAAGTTAAAATCTTTTTTCTAGTTGTTATAAGCTTCCTTACTTTCTATTTTTGAATACTTGCAATCTCTTTCTTCATCCATGCAACAAGTTCATCCATACCTTCACCCGTTTTAGCACTAATACAGATAATCTCTGCTTTAGGATTTAATGCATGTATTCTTTCCTTTGCCACATCAAAATCAAAATTAAAGTAGTCTACTGTATCAATCTTACTGATTAATACTAA
>CAVIQY010000069.1:0-12292 GCA_963645035.1 bacterium
TTCATGGCTAACTACCTCTACATCGCCTTGAGTACCATTAAAGTTTGCAAAGATAAATGGAACATGATAATCAGGAATAGCAGTACAATATCCGCCACCTCTTTTACCAGGTTTAGATTCAACATCTAATAAGTTTCCTTCTCTCATTGTTCTAAAAAACTTACTTGTTTCTGGTGATAATTCATCATAGAATTTTTGACCAGCATTTAAAATGTCATCTTTTGTTCCTGCAGGTTTTGGATTACCAGAACGGAAACTCAATTCATTATCCGCAAAACTCATTGGATAAGATTTTCCTAAACGTTTTGCTTGTTCCTTGTAGATTTTTTCAGCTACTGGAACAACATATTTTTGTACAGCTAGTCTAAACTTTTCTACATCATGTTTATCGTAACAGTTTCTTCCCATACGGTAGTAACCAAGTGTTGTATAACCTTCATAACCTAGTTTCTTACCCATACCATCACGTAAATGTACTAATTCATCATAGATACGATCTAAATCTTTTTGATTGTCCTTGTACCACTTACCATCCGCAATCCAAGCTTGTAATCTTCTATCATCATCCGCATCACCTTTAAATAAAGTCATTTGTGGTAAAGTATATTCTTTTCCTTCAAATGTTACTTTGGCATTTGCTAATAAGTTTTCATATTCTTGTGTTAATTCATTTTCTTTTACTAAGTCAGGAATTAATTCATTAGAAAAAGACTTTAATGCAATTTCTGCATTTAAGAACATAATTGTCCCAAATTCTTCTTCAAATTCTTTTCTAAATTCAGATTCTAATAATGCTTGTGTAAATTCTTGACGAGAAGATTCTAGTTCTGGCATAGCTGTATTCCAAAACTTATCTTCTTGGGAATAGAATTCATCTTTTGTATTAATGTTATAGCGAATGCTTGATAGAGTAGCTAATGTTTCAATATGTCTTTGGGCTTTATCAAAAGCTAAAAATGCTTTTTTCGCCTCTTCATAGCTACTAGCTTTCTTTAATTCTTCTGTTAATTCTTTTAATTCTTCTTTTACCTTATCTAAATCAATTCTTTCATAAGGCATATCTTCAAATTTAACCATAATCGCCTCCAACGTACCCTTTTATTATACTTATAATCTGAGAAATGGTATAATCCATAAGCATGGAGAAGTACCCAAGAGGCTGAAGGGACTGGTTTCGAAAACCAGCAGACGTGAAAGCGTGCGAGGGTTCGAATCCCTCTTTCTCCGCCATATACAAAAATAGCCCTAGAATCATCTAGAGCTTTTTCTTTACTTAATATTGATATTCATTTCTTTCTAATATTAAGAAAACAAGAGAAACAATAAAAGCACATATTTCTGCCACAATACTAGAAGCCCAAATACCATCTGTACCTAAAATCATTGGTAATAGTAATACAAATGCTAATTGGAATACTAATGTACGAATAAACGATATCGCTGCGGAAATCACACCATTATTTAATGCGGTAAAAAATGACGATGTATAAATATTTAATCCCGCAAATAGGAAGGATAATGAGAATAATTTAAATGCATGAACAGTTAAGGCTAGTAGTTCTGCATCATATCCAACAAATATATTGGCTAATATTCCTGATAAGGAGAATGCGGATAACGCTAATACGACCCCTAAAATACTCATTACGGTAATACTTTTATGTAACATATTTTTTACTTCAGCGTGATTTTCAGCACCATAGTGATAACTAACAATTGGAGCACATCCTATTGCATATCCTACATAGATTGCGACAAATATAAATTGTACATACATAAGAACACCATACGCTGATACACCGTTTTCACCAAGATATTTCATCAATTGATAGTTATATACTGCACCAATTAAAGAAGAGGAAATATTACTCATTAATTCTGATGAGCCATTTCCTGCAGCTTGTAATATTGGCTCTAGCTCTAACTTTGTTTTCACTAATCTTAGTCTTGAATCATTTTCTTTCATGAAATAGATTAATGGCACAATGCCACCAACACATTGACTCGCACCTGTTGCGTATGCTGCACCAGCTACACCCCATTTAAATACACCAACAAATAAGAAATCTAAAATCATATTTGTTACACCAGATAAAACAGTTATCTTTAAACCTAATTTTGGCTTTTCTGCCGCAATCATAAAACTTTGAAATACATTTTGTAACATAAAAGGCATATTAAATGCGATAACGATTCTTCCATATACTACGCAATCATGAATCATATCTTCAGTAGCACCTAAGAAATAGGCTATTCGTCTCATAAAGATAATGCCTAAAAGAGAAACGATGATACCACTTAATATCACAACAATTACCATCATGGTAAAGCATTCATTCGCTCTTTTTTCTTCTTTCTGTCCAAGGTATTTTGATACTAAAGCTGTTCCACCTGTACCGATCATAAAACCAATACCTGCGACAATCATAATAAATGGCATAACTAGGTTAATCGACGCAAATGCTGTCTTTCCTGCATAATTTGAAATAAAGAATCCATCTACGACACCATATATAGAAGTAAATACCATCATACCAATGGAAGGTAATACAAATCGGAATATTTTCTTATAGGTAAAATGATCACTTAATTGAATATTCATTACTTTTCCTCCATCTCTTTTAGTATCTTTTCTAAGCCTTCGTTATATTTATTCAAAAAGCTTAAATAATTCTTTACTTCCTCTTCATCAATTGAAGAGAATACCTCTTCTTCAATCTTGACCATCTTTTCTGCAGATTCTTCTGTTTCTTTTCTTCCTTTATCCGTTAAACAAATTAATTTACTTTTAGAATCTAAGTTTTTTAATGTAATCCACTCTTTTTTCTCCATATTTCTTAAAGTAGAGTTCATTGTTTGCTTAGGTAAACATGTATAGAAAATCATATCTTGTATCGATATTTCATTTTCAAACATTAAAAAATACAGTATCTGTGATTCACTGTCTGATACATTAAATAACTTTGAGAATTTGTGATAAATCGCATTGGATTTACAAAATTGGTTATTACTAATAAATATTTCTTTCTTTACGTCTCTTTTCATAGGTCATTATGATAGTACGGTTTCATACTATTTACAAGAACAAAAAAGAGTACCTGGTTTAGAGGTACTCTAGCAAACTACTTTGTTCCTTTTTCTAAAGCAAGAGTTCTTGTAGTGATATCACATACTGAAGAAGGTCCATAGTATTGGATAGCTCCTGGGTATGTATATGCTGTTTCAACAGCCCAAGTATCACGATGACTTTCGAAATACTTAAATGGTGCACCATCTAGTTCAACTAATGCTTTTCTGATAACTGGCTTATCTTCACCATGTCTTCTTTCCATATTCATCATCTTAGTGATTGGCATACCACCAGCAACCCATTCTTCAGCAGGTTTAGATAAATTAGAAATCTTAGATAAGTATCCATTATAACCATATTGGATTAACATGAATGCGTTATAACCTAAAGAGTAGCAATAATCCGCATCGAAGTTAGATGGGAATGCACATCTTCCTTCATAACCGAAGAAATGATGTAATGCATTGAACTTACCATTGTATGTTCCAGCTTTTCTTCTTTCTTCTAGTTTAGCTTTTACTAAAGCAGAGAATAATTTTTCAGATTCAATTAGAGATACTTGTACGTTTCCATGAGGATCTCTCTCTAAGAATAATTGTTGTTGGATTGTTTCTGGAAGAATTGCAAATACTGCCATAGATTCTTTTGTTAAACCATTTTCAATAAATGCATATTTTTCTTTCCAAGTAGCTAAAGCATTGAATTCATCAGCTTTCTTACCAGCTAATAGTTCGTTGATTTCAGCAATTAATGCAGAGAATTCAGGAACGAATTCAACTACACCTTCAGGAATAATAGCTACACCGAAGTTCATGCCATTGTTACTTCTCTTTTCAACAGCATCTGCGATATAGTCAGCGATAGAAGATAATGACATCTTTTTCGCAGCTACTTCTTCAGAAATTAAGCAGATGTTAGGTTGTGTTTCTAGAGCACATTCTAGAGCTACGTGAGAAGCAGAACGACCCATAACTTTAACAAAGTGCCAATATTTCTTAGCAGAGTTAGCATCTCTTTCGATGTTACCAATTACTTCGCTATATGTTTTTGTGGCTGTATCGAAACCGAAGGAACATTCGATATCTTCATTCTTTAAGTCTCCATCGATTGTCTTAGGACAACCAATAACTTGTACGCCTGTTTCATGAGCTGCGAAGTATTCAGCTAATACAGCAGCGTTTGTATTTGAGTCATCGCCACCAATAATAACGATAGCTGTAATACCATGTTTCTTACATACTTCAGCTGCTACAGCGAATTGTTCTTCAGTTTCTAGCTTTGTTCTACCAGAACCGATAATATCAAATCCACCTGTATTTCTATATGCATTAATATATTCATCATCGAATACTAGGTAATCATCATTTAATAATCCGATAGGACCATTTTTGAATCCATATAATACATTTTCTTTATCTGTAGCCTTTAATGCATCATATAAGCCACAAACTACGTTATGTCCACCTGGAGCTTGTCCTCCTGATAAGATAACGCCTACAACCTGTTTCTTTGCAACAGATGAGTTTGTTCCTTTTTCAAATGTAATTTCCTTTTTACCATATGTGTTAGGGAATAAAGCTTTAATCTTTTCTTGATCTGCTACGCTTTGTGTAGCTTCGCCTTCCTTAACACTGATTTCAGAAATACCATGTCTAAGCATTCCTGGAAGTTTTGGTTCATACTTTAATCTTTCTTCTTGAAGTGGTGAAATTTTCATCTTTTTTTCTCCTTTTTTCATAAAAATGCTAATTCATTTTAACCATAAAGTAAATAGAATTTTACTCTTGTAGTTGTTCCCATTTTTCATACAAATGTGCTAATTCATTATGAATATCGTCTATTTCCTCATCTAAAACTGCCATTTTTGTATAATCTTGATAATATTCTGGTTCAAACCTTAAAGCACGTTTATCTTCTAACTCATTTTCTTTTTCTGTAATTTGTTTTTCAACTTTAGCAATTTCTCTTCTTAATGCGTCTTTTGATAGCTTTCTAGGTTCTTCCTTTACTTCTTTTACAACTGTCTTTGTTTCTTCGATTTCTTTTTCTTTTAATCCAGCTTCATATTCTTCATAGGTAACTGGTAAATATTCTGCTTTATTTTCGCCTAATACAAGTAAAGAAGTCGCAATACGAGAAATAAAGTAACGGTCATGTGATACAAATAAGATTGTACCCGTATAGTCTAAAAGAGACTCTTCTAAAGCTTCTTTACCAGGAATATCTAAGTGGTTTGTAGGTTCATCTAATATTAATAAGTTCGCTTTTTGTAATAATAACTTAGCTAAAGATAGTCTTACTTTTTCTCCACCTGATAAAACATCTACAGTTTTAAATACATCATCTGCTGAGAATAAGAAACTTCCTAATACCGTACGAACTTCAGTTCGATCAAGTTCAGGATGCTCATCCCACAATTCTTCTAACACCGTTTTTCCACTAGAAAATTGGGCTAATTGTTGATCAAAATATCCTCTTTCAATTTGATGACCATATAAATAACTGCCTGATAATGGTGGAACAATATCCATTAATGTTTTCACTAAAGTAGATTTACCTGTACCATTTGGCCCAATAATCGCAACGCGATCTTGTCGTCTTAACTTAAAATCTACTGTACATAAAGGTTTACTTGCATCATAACCTATCGTTAAATTTTCTGTCTCTAATACCTTTTCGCCACCTTTAATTCTTGGCGTAAAGTGTGCATGGAATGTTTTATCATCTGGTGAAGTCACCTTTTCTACTTTTTCCATTCGATCTAAATATTTAATTTTAGATTGTGCAAAAGCAGCTTTATTTTTCTTGTATCTAAATTTTTCAATTAAGCTTTCTAAACGTTCGATTTCTTTTTGTTGACGATTATAGGCAGCCATTTGTCTTTCTAAATTATTCTTTTTAGCGACAACATAAGCAGAATAATTTCCTGCATATCGCGTCATTGTGCCATATTCTAATTCATAAACAACATCTGTAGTATGATCTAGGAACATTCTGTCGTGTGATACGGAAACTACCGCATTAGGATAATTCTTTACATATCCTTCTAACCATTCAATTGTTTCAAGATCTAAATGGTTTGTTGGTTCGTCTAATAGCAAAATATCTGGTTTAGATAGTAGTAAGCGAACAAAAGCAATTCTTGTCTTTTGACCACCTGAAAATTCTTTTACTTTACGGTCTAAATCTTCTTTAGAAAAGCCAAACTTCGTAAATACCGTCATCATTTCGTTTTCCCAATTATATCCATTTAATGCTTCAAACTTTTCTTGTACCTCAGCATATTGTGCTAGTAACTTATCTGAAACATCTGTAAGCATCTTTTCTTCCATTTGATGCATCGTATTTTGTAAAGCAAAAATATGATCAAATACTTCCATCAGTGTTTCACGAACTGTTAATTCATCATTAGATAATTGTTTCTGTGCTAAATAACCAAGTGTTGTGCCATTTTGCATAGAAACCGTTCCTTTATCAAAGGATAATTCGCCACAAATACAACGCAAAAAGGTTGTTTTACCACAACCATTTCTACCTACAATTGTTATTTTTTCATTTCCTTTTATTTCAAATTGAATATCTTCAAAAACTGTATCAGCCCCAAAATACTTAGAGCCATGACTTACTTGATATAACATAAATCACCTATAGTTTAATATCTACAATATGTTTCGCGAAACGTTTTTCTTCAGGAGGAAGTGTCATATAGCTAGGTGCAATCGCAGTACATAAATATTCATGTGGATGATGCGCTATTGGTAACATCGTATCTTCAAAAGGAACATATTGTGTTGGATAGATATCATCATATTTAAAAATAAATGGCTTTAATGGATTTTTCCAAACCCAAGTTAAATCAAAACCAATATATTCTTTATTTGTATTCTTACGGCATAAATCACCATATGCCCATGCATTTTTCATGATACGACCTTTAAGTTTTTTCGCATTAACATGGAATACATTATCGCAAATGATTTCTGGTACCATTAGTGCTTGATTTGCTAAACGATATGGTAAATCAACAAACTTATTTGGCGTACAATAGTCATAAACAAATACATCTACAAATATTCCATCTGATCCTTCATAACCTGTACAACGATTACTTAATAATGTATTTACTTCTTTTAAATATGTACCTTTTTTTCTAATCTTCATTCCTGGAATTAGAACATTGTATCTTCTATCACTTGCGAAACATTGTGCTACATATTTATCCGGTAAATCTGTTTTTACTACTTCTCTAAAACGATCAAAATCTTCACGCATCATAGAAATATCTGCGTCATCATCCCAAGGAATAAATCCTTTATGTCTTACAGCACCTAACGCTGTTCCGCCATTTAAAAAATAGGGAATGTTATGTTTACGACATAAAGCATCAATATCCTTTAGCATTTCTAATAGCACTACATGTACATCATGTACTGTTATCTTTGTGCCATCAGGATTTGTTTTTAATACGTATTCTTCCATTTCCCTATTTCCTCTTTTTATTTTCTTAGAACAATAAATTACGTGGTGTACGTGCAAATGGGATTACATCACGAATATTTTGCATACCTGTAATATACATAACTAGTCTTTCAAATCCAAGACCGAAACCTGCATGTTGGCAACCACCATATCTTCTTAGGTCTAAATACCATTGATAGTGTTCTTTATTCATTCCTAGTTCATCCATACGTGCTTCTAAGACATCAAGTCTTTCTTCACGTTGTGAACCACCAACTAGTTCTCCAACTCCTGGCACTAAACAATCGACTGCCGCAACTGTCTTACCATCATCATTCTGTCTCATATAGAATGCTTTAATTTCTTTAGGATAGTTTGTTAAGAAAACAGGACCTTTAACAACTTTTTCTGTTAAATATCTTTCATGTTCTGTATTTAAATCCATACCCCATTCAATATTAGAGTTTTCAAATTGAGCACCATCTTCAACAGCTTTCTTTAGAATTTCAATACCTTCTGTATAAGGCATTCTTCTAAATTCACTATTACGAACATGTTTTAATCTTTCTTCTAATGTAGTATCAATTCTTTCATTGAAGAATTTCATTTCTTCAGGACATGTTTCATATACATAATCGATACAGAATTTAATCATATCTTCAATTACATCCATATCGAAATCCAAATCTGCAAATGCCATTTCTGGTTCAATCATCCAGAATTCAGCTAAATGGTTTGTCGTATTTGAATTTTCCGCTCTAAATGTAGGTCCAAATGTATATACATCTCTAAATGCTAAAGCAAAAGCTTCTGCTTGTAATTGACCAGATACTGTTAAAGAAGCGTGCTTACCAAAGAAATCTTCTTCATATTTACCATCTTCTCTAGTTGTAACTGTAAAAGTTTCACCAGCACCTTCTGCGTCAGCACCAGTAATTTCAGGTGTATGAACATATACGAATCCTTGTTCTTGGAAGAATGTATGAATTGCCATTGCTAAACAAGAACGAACTCTAAATACTGCTGAGAATGTATTTGTACGAGGTCTTAAATGACCGATTTCACGTAAATATTCAAATGAATGTCTCTTTTTTTGTAATGGATAAGAGCTATCACATGCTCCCTCTAACTCGATTTCTGTTACTTGAATTTCAAATGGTTGCTTATTTTCAGGTGTAGGAACATATTTACCTGTAACACTAATTGCTGTACCAGTTAAATATTTACCAATTTCTGCATAATTTGCTAATTCATCACTATAAACAAGTTGTGCATTTTGATAATATGTACCATCATTTAATGCGATAAAGCCTACATTTTTACCAGCTCTATTTGTACGAATCCATCCTTGTAAAGATACATATTCTACCTGGTCTTTTTCTAAATCTGTACCAGATGTTAATTCATATAATTCACGTACTGTTGTTTCCGTTAACATATAATTCTTATCCCCTTCAATTTATCCTTCCATAGAATTTGCTTCAAATACTAACTCTTGAATACTTGAAACAACATCTACTGACTTAACATATATTCCTTCTGGAACGGAGAAGTGCTCACTTGTAAAGCTTACAAAACCCTTAATTCCATTGCTGATTAAAAAGTCAACTGTTTCTTGTTCTCTGCCAGAAATACATAAGATGGCGATTCTACAGCCTTCTGGTTTATATTTTGGTAAATCTTTTAGTGCATATACAGGAACACTCGCTCCTGTAACATTTTCCGGTTTAGCATCAAAAGCACATACTATTTCACCTACAACATGATTCCAGTGGTTGTAATTCAATAATGCTTTTCCTAAGTTACCGCAACCAACTAGAATGATTTTTTCATCAAAATTCATTCCTAATTGATCACTAAATGTCTTAATTAAATCTTCAACGTTGTAACCATATCCTTGTTTTCCAAGATTACCAAGGAAACTAAAGTCACGACGAATTGTTGTCGATTCAATTGAAACAAAATTTGCAAGTTCTCTAGACATCACTCTTTCTACACCTTGTGCTTGTAGTTTACGCAAAGCTTTTAAATAAACAGGATATCTTTGTAATGTTGCTCGAGGCACTATTTTCTTATTTTCCATAATTCATCACCATATACGTTAGTATTTTAGCATAAAATTCTTTATTGTGAAATAATTAATTATTTTCACCAGGCATGAGCATATTTGGGTCAGCTGCTGCATCTAAATCACCAAATGCTTGATGATTATAGGCAATTTGACCACTTGCACCAATCATAGCCGCATTATCCGTGCAACACCACATTGGAGGTATAACAAGTTCTGTCTCAGTAATCTTAGACATTTCTTCTTTCATCATTTCTCTTAAACGACTATTTGCCGCAACGCCACCCGCTAATACAATCATCTTTGGCTTATATTCTTTCACTGCATTTATTGTTTTGGAAACCATCATTGATAATGCTGTTTCTTGGAATGCATAAACTAAATCAGCAGGAGAAATTTCGTTTCCTTTGCGTTCTTCTCTTTCTTTAAGTTGTAGAACAGCTGTTTTTAAACCACTGAATGAGAAGTTATATGGCTCACTTGTTTTAGGTGTAGGTAATGTGTAATGTGGTTTACCTTGCTTTGCAAGTTTATCTACTACCGGTCCACCAGGATAACCAAGTCCTAGTACTCTAGCAACTTTATCATATGCTTCACCAATCGCATCATCTTGTGTTGTACCTAATACTTCAAAATTCCAATCATTCTTCATCCAGACTAGTTCTGTATGTCCACCTGAAACTACTAATGCCATAAGTGGGAATTTTAAATCTGTGACAAATGCATTTGCGTAGATATGACCTGTCATATGGTTAATTGGTAATAATGGCTTATGGTATACCCAAGCTAATGTTTTAGCAGCTTGCACACCAACATGTAATGATCCGATTAAACCTGGTCCTTTTGTATAAGCAATCGCGTCTATATCATCCATTGTCACTTCTGCTTTATTTAAAGCTTCAGTAATCACAGTAGATATATTTTCTACATGGATTCTACTTGCCACTTCTGGTACTACACCACCATATAATGTATGCACATCTATTTGACTAGAAACGATATTGGATAAAATTTCATTACCATTTCTAACAACTGCACACGCTGTTTCATCACAACTTGATTCAATTGCTAAGATTAAAGTCATAAATTACCTCCTAAAGGCTTCATCATAAGATAAGCATCTTCATGATTGTCGTCATAATAATTCTTACGGATATTAATTTGTATATATCCATTCTTTTCATAAAGCTTAATTGCTTTTTCATTAGATACTCTAACTTCTAGAGATATATTTTCGCATTTTGCTTCTTCCGCTTGTTTACAAATGAAATCCATCATCATTTGACCATATCCTTGTTTTCGATAAGATTCTTTTACTCCGATAGTTGCAATCTCAGCTCGATCAAAGATTATCCAAAAATCAAAATATGCGACAATTTCATCATTTTCGATTACAACATATGGATTAGCATACGGATTTTCATGAATCTCATATTCATATTCTTTCCTAGGCCAAGGAGAAGAAAAAATCTTTTTTTCTAGAAGATCAATCGTATCTAAATCTTCACTAGTCATTCTACGAATCATCATTTTACTAAATATGATTCATTTGGTTTTAAATATTCAGGTTTAACAAGATGAACATTTTCAGCTTTCTTCCATTCGCCTTTTAGTGCTAAGAAATTTTCTGCAACATCAGGATACTTATCTTCTACACCAACTAAATGTCCATCGCCTACGATTTGATAAGACGAATAGATTTCTTTTATTTCATCAATTGTTCTTATCGCAAGAGGTAGTGTATTTTCACCTTTATGATAAGCAGCACTATATACTCTATTTCCTCTAGCATCTAATAGAACTAACGTATTTTCACTTAGTCCTGCATAAAGTTGAAGTGTACTAATTGTATATAAATCAATATTCTTTGTTGCCGCAAATACTTTAGCTACAGTCATTGCAATTCTTACACCAGTATAACTACCAGGTCCTTCAGTAATTGCGATAGAATCGATATCTTCAACTTTCTTATTTGAAATTTTCAATAATTCTTCTAATGCAGGAAAGATTTCTTCAGATTGTTTCTTCCAACATTCTTTTTGTATTTTTGCTACAACTTTATTGTCGTCAATCAATGAAACAACTAATAAAGTGTGACTTGTATCCATACATAGTGTTAACATAAAATATCCTCCAATAAAGCATCATATTCTTTACCATGAGCTTCAAATTCAAATTTTCTTTGATCACCATCACATAATGAAATAGAAATAGATAAATATGAATCAGGAATTAAGTCAGGCACAAACTCACTCCACTCAATTACTGTTAAACCATCATCTTGTAAGAATTCTTCAAAACCTAAATCTTGATGAACTCCATCTAATCTATATGCATCAATATGATATAAAGTCATACGCCCATGATAAATTTTTAAAATATTAAATGTAGGACTAGTAACATTTCTTGTGATTCCTAATCCTTTAGCTATTCCTTGCGTAAGTGTTGTTTTTCCAGCACCCAAATCTCCGTTTAATAGAATAACCATATTACTAGATACATGTTCTCCAATCTTTTTACCTAGAGCATGTGTTTCTTCTAGATTATTTGTATATACCGTTTTCATACAACCCTCCAGATTCCAGAATCCATAATACCACAAATACAAAAAAAAGAACCGGCAACGAACTAGATTCACTCAAAAGAGCTATTTTCGTCCCTGGCGTGCTTAACTTCTGTGTTCGGGATGGGAACAG
>CAVIQY010000070.1:0-12009 GCA_963645035.1 bacterium
ACAAAAAAAAGAAGCTATATTCTAGCTTCTTTTATTTACGATTATTTACCGCGTTTTCTTGCTTTACGTGCAGCTTCACTCTTAAGTTTACGCTTAACACCTGGTTTTACATAATATTCTCTCTTACGAGCTTCAGCAAGGGTTCCATTACGAGAAACCTGACGTTTGAAACGACGAAGTGCATCATCTAAATTTTCGTTTTCTTTTACTACTACTCTTGGCATTTTTCTCCCCCCTTCCCGAACACAGTAAGCAAATTATACCATTTACTTTTTCAAAATGCAATATTAGTCTTTCATTAAAGATACGCCACGACTAGTACCAATTCTATCAGCACCAGCTTCAATCATTTCTAGCATATCTGCTTTAGTTCTAACACCACCTGCTGCTTTAACTTTTGCTTTATCACCAACAACAGATTTCATTAATTTAACATCTGCGACTGTAGCACCATTTGTAGAGAAACCTGTACTTGTTTTTGCAAAATCAGCACCTGCTTCTACGATATCTTTACAAGCTCTTTCTTTTTCTTCATCTGTTAGTAAGCATGTTTCGATAATTACTTTTAATACTTTATCTCCTACAGCTTCTTTAATTGCTTTAATTTCGCTTGTAACATATGCATCATTACCATCTTTTAATTGACCAATGTTAATGACCATATCTACTTCATCAGCACCTTTATTTACCGCATCTTTTGCTTCAAAGACTTTAGCTTCTGAAGTCATAGCACCTAGTGGAAATCCAATTACTACACAAGTTAAAACACCACTATCTTTTAAAGCTTCTTTTACAGTTGGAATCCAACTAGGATTAACGCAAACAGATTTAAAATGATATTCTTTTGCTTCATCACATAGCTTCAAAATGTCCTTCTTTGTTGCGTCTGCTTTTAATAATGTGTGATCGATATATTGACTTAGTTCCATATACTTTTATACCCTCCTTTATTCATAAAAATAATATTTTGTAAGTACTTCTCTAACGATATTATCGTCGCCTTCATATGGTTCTCTTCCATATTCGCGATAAATAAATTCTTCGTCACCTTTACCAAGTATTAATATTGTATCATTTTCATCCGCAAGTTGAATAGCTTCTCGAATTGCTTGATAACGGTCTTCAATAATAATATAAGGTGTTTTCTTAATGCCACTCGCAATTTCTTTACAGATATCCATTGGTTTTTCATTACGTGGATCATCTTCTGTAAGAATAATCATATCCGCATACTTATCTAATATCTCACCAAATATTGGTCTTTTTGCGGTATCTCTTTTTCCTGCAGAACCTGTAACCGCAATAATTCTCTTTCCTTTAGGTGTAATTGTTGCACCAAATTGACATAACTTTTGAATACCATCAGGAGTATGTGCAAAATCGACAATGATATTAAATGGTTGTCCTTTATCAATTCTTTCTACACGTCCATCTACTTGCTTAATTGTCTTTAATTTATCTAAAAGTTGCGTAATCGCTACACCTTTCATATTTACTGCAGCAATCGCTCCTAGTAAGTTATATAAATTAAATTTCGCAACGAGATTTGTTTCTAATTCATAATTTCTACCATTACAACGTAATGTAAAAATTGAACGGTCTTTTAATAATTGATATTTAATGATTTGATAATCAGCCGCATGGTCTATACCAAAAGTAACAACTTTGCACTTACAATCTTGTACAATTTTTTCACCATATGGGTCATCTACATTGATAATCGCAACAGCATCTTCTTTAAGACGATCAAATAGCTTCTTTTTTGCTTGGAAATAGTTTTCCATCGTTCCATGATAATCCAAATGATCATGAGTTAAATTTGTAAAGATAGCCACATCAAAATCAACACTATCTACTCTACCTTGTTCAATACCAATAGAAGAAGCTTCTAAGGCACAGGCATTCATACCACAAGATACCATCTCACTTAAGATACCATGTAAGTTATCAATATCTGGTGTAGTTAATAATGGTGGTAATTTAATATTTCCATATTCAATCGCAATTGTTCCAATATAACCACAAGGTTTAATGTCATTTAACAAATAACGAATAATACATGCTGTAGAACTTTTACCATTTGTTCCTGTCACCCCATACATTTCTAATTTATGAGATGGATAACCATAGAATTGGTCTGCCACTTGATTAAATACTGCATTAACATCTTTTACCTTGATATAAACAATTCCATCTTGGGTATTTTTTAAAGGTTCAGAGTGAATAATGACTTTCGCTCCATTACTAATTGCTTGATCTACAAATCGATGTCCATCAAACATCATTCCTTTTTCACAAAAGAATATAGAATTTGGTTTCTTTTTTCTACTATCAGACATCAAACTTTGTATTTCAATATCTGGTACATTATCAAATAACTCAGTTAGTTTCATTTTTTATCACTCCAAACAGTTCATGATTTCTTAGTTCTTTTATTTGTACTGTTGCAAAAGAGGATTTAGCATATTCTCCTTGAACTTTTACTGGTAAATACTCTGAAGTATGTCCAAAAGAATAACCTTCCTCATCCTTTTCAAATAGCACAACAACCTCTTTATCGATAAAAGATTGTTTATATATATCATATAATTCTTCACTGATTTGTGTACAAATATTTACTCTTGCTTTCTTTACTTTAGGATCAATTTGATCTTTCATTTCAGCAGCCTTTGTACCAGAACGCATAGAATAAGGAAAAACATGTAAGAATGAGAATTCACATTCTTTCAAGAAAGAACATGTTTGTTCAAATTCTTCTTCGCTTTCTCCAGGGAAGCCAACAATTAAATCTGTAGAAATCGATACACCTGGAATAAGACGACGAATTTCTTCTACTCTATCTAAGAAATCTCTTGTTGTATATGGACGATTCATTCTTTTTAATACCGAATCACAACCGCTTTGTAATGGAATATGTAAATGTCTAGCAATACGATGATCTTCTTTCATTAAACGAATTAAATGATCATCTATTTCCGTCATTTCTATTGAAGAAATTCTAAATCTAAAATCCTCTGGAGAGATTTTTAATAACTCTTCTAATAAATCCGCTAGTGTTGTATGAATATCTCTACCATATCTACCTGTATGAATACCAGATAAGACAATTTCAGAATGTTTTTCTTGTAGTTGTTTTACTGAAGAAAGAACATCTTCTTTAGCCATACTTCTCTCTCTACCACGAGCATATGGAATAACACAATATGTACAGAATTGGTTACAACCATCTTGTATCTTAAGATAAGCTCTTGTTTGATTATCAAAATGATCTACTACCATGTTTTCAAATGGTAATACATCTACTTTTTCAATATCTACAATACGCTCATGATTCTTTTCAAATTTTTCTATATAATCAAATAATTTTGATTTATTTTTCGTACCAATTAAGATATCTACATCTTGTAAAGCATCAGGATCGATTTGTGAATAACATCCCGCTACGACAATAATCGAATCTGGATTATTTCTTTTCGCGCGATGAATCATCTTTCTGCTTTTTTGCGCAGCCATATTCGTTACAGCACAAGTATAGATGATTGTAATATCACTACTCTCATCTTCTACTCTTGTATATCCATTTTTTTCTAGTGTTCTAGCTGTACTTTCAGCTTCAAATGCATTTACCTTACAGCCTAAATTAATCACATTAAAATTCATTTTACTTCTCCAAATAGTTAGACAAAATACTCATTCCATAAATCGCAGCTGTTTCTGCTCTTAAGATTCGATTACCAAAGCTAGTCATCATAAATCCATTAGAAACTAAATATTCTGTTTCTTCTTCACTAAAACCACCTTCTGGTCCAATAACATAGCTGATTGATTTAGGTTCTAATCCTTGTCCAAATACATGTTTCTCAGAACTTGCATTTTCATAGGCAATAAAGTTTTGTTCCTCTTTATATTGAACTAAATCTTTAAAAGAAACGATATCATTTAATTTAGGAATACAATTTCTTTTACATTGTGCACTAGATTCTTCTAATATTGAATTCCATCTCGATAATACTTTATCTGTTTTAGCCTTATCATAATGTACAATTGCTCTACTAGAGATAAACGGTACAATTTTCGTTACGCCTAGTTCCGTACATTTTTGTAATACAAATTCCATCTTTTCTTTGCGAATTAAACCCATCATTAAAGTTACTTCAACTGGCAATTCTTTTACGCTAGTATCTTCTTTTTGAATTTCTACAACAAAATTTTTATTTTCACTATATCCTTCACCAAAATATCCTTTACCATCATATACGATACGCACTGTTTCATGATGTAATCTTAAAACAGATAAAGCATGATGCGATTGTTCTTTTGATAAAGTGATTTTTTCTCCAACATTTACTGGTTCATCCACAAAAAATTGATACATATAACATGAAAGACGATATTAATCGTCTTCTTCCTTTCCTTCTTCAGGTTCTTTAATATCTACCTGAATTTCATATACTTTTCTTTGATCTGCTTTTGTTACAACAATATGCAAATTCTTATAATCTAATGTTTGACCAACGACAGGAATACCGTCTAATTCATCAATTAGCCAACCAGAAACAGTGATAAATTCATATTCGTCATCATCTATTTCTACATTAAATCTTTCCATCATGTCGTCAATGTCCGCATCACATTTTACTAAGAAACTATTTTCACCGATTTGTTTATAGTATTCTTTGACAACATCATGTTCATCCCAAATTTCACCAACTAATTCTTCAACAATATCTTCTAATGTAATAATTCCTGCTGTGCCACCATATTCATCTGTAACTACAGCTAAATGTAACTTTGCCTTTTGAAGTTGTTTTAATAAAGTAGATATCTTTACACTTTCACTAGTATAGATAACAGGTTTAATGACTTTCTTTAAAGAACTCTTTTCGCCTTCTTCATATAGTTGGCTATAGAAGTCTTTTTCGTGAATTACACCAACGATGTTATCGATAGAATTTTCATATACAGGTAATCTAGAAAAAGAATTTAAACGGAATACTTTTTCTACTTCTCTTAAAGGCATCGTAATATTAACCGCAACGATATTTACTCGTGGTGTTAATACATCTTTTACATCTAAGTCATTAAACTCAATCGCAGCAGAAATTAAATCCGATTGATGTTCTTCTAAGTCACCATCTTTTTCCGCTTCATCTACCATCGTAATTAATTCATCTTGGAAATCTGAATCTGTATCATCAACTTTTACTAGCTTATCAATTAATGCTTTCCATAAACTAAATATCCAAATAAATGGCGTAAATAAAGTCATAAAGAATTTAACAAAACCAGACGTTTTACAAGCAAACTTCTCTGGCACTTTTTTAGCGATAGACTTTGGTGTAATTTCACCAAAGATAAGCACAACAATTGTTAATACAATCGTAGAAATTGTCGCACCCTTTTCACCATAAATTCTTGTGAATAGTACTGCACCAATAGATGCCGAAGAAATATTCACAATATTATTTCCAATTAAAGTCGCAGTTAAAAAGCTATCAAATTTATCTAATATTTTTAAAGCTGCATCTGCACCTTCCACATCGTCGTTGTCCATATTCTTTAAACGTATTTTGTTACAACTAGAATAGGCAATTTCTATAGCTGAAAATAAACCTGAAAAAATAATCAGTATAATCAGCGTAATTACCAAAGTATTATTAGACTGATTCATATTGATTTTCTCCTCGAACTATACATTGTTTTGTTTAATAAATTTCCGTAGCATAACGGAGGTATTGCAGAATCATCCACCTTAATCATCTCTCTCTTTCTCTTTATGAAGCGTATTATAGCATTATGGCTTTATCCATGCAAATACATATACAAGATTTAGTCTATTCTTGTCATCAGAAATCAATACGTGAAATCTTTAGGAATGTTGCTATAATTATTCTATTATTCGAAAATGAGGTAAACGATATGACTAAACCAATGATAGCTTTAAGCTCTAGATTAAGAGTTGATCCAAATACAAATAGAATATTTTATGATAATGAAAGTTATTATGAATTCATTCGATTAGGTGGTGGTATAGGATCTGTAGTACATGCGACAAGTATCGAAGATGCGAAAGAAATCGCAAAACACTTTGATGGGCTACTTTTAACAGGTGGTGAAGATGTAAATCCTTCTTTATATCACGAAGAAAACACAAAAAGTGATCCTATTCATATTGATATAGAAAATAGTGATACATACTTATATTTCGCATTTAAAGAATTACATAAACCAATACTAGGAATATGTAGAGGAATACAAATTATCAATGTATTAGAAAAAGGAAGTCTAATCCAAGATATTCATACATATGATTCTTCTAAATTAAATCATAGTCAAATCACATATAATCCACCTATTGGTATGCATGATTATTGCCACTCTTGCACGTTTGTAGAAGGCACAAAACTATATGAATTATTTGGCAAGGAACATGAGGTGAATTCTTTCCATCATCAAGCAATAAAAGAAGTCGCTAAGGGTTTTAAAGTAAGTGCATATAGTGAAGATGGGCTAATTGAAGGCATAGAAAAAGACAATATTCTAGCTGTACAATGGCATCCCGAACGTTTAGTTCATGACCCTAATCATTTAGCGATTTCTAAATATTTTATTGATATTTGTCGTGCTAATCTAAAATACTAGAGATATCTCTTAGAAAATACATTGGTTTATCACTTAAAGTCATTATATTTTCATTCATCTCATCTTGTGTAATGAGTGCAGTATTTAATTCTAATTTAATACTACTGAGTAATTCCTCATCAATATGACTACCAACAATTAATGTATCTTCTTTGTTCGCACCTAAATACCCTATTGCCTTATCTACGATGATTCTAGAAGGAAGCGAAAAATGTATCGCTTTCTTTTTTGTGGCAGCTTCTAACATTAATGTGATTGATCCTGGTCCAAGAGTATATCGATTACTTCTCTTCTCATATAACGTATGATCTAAACAAATTAGTTTTGCTCCATTCATTAACGCATCTAATGCATCAGAATAATCATCATACGTTGCTTCTTCATCACTACCGATAAAAACATAACTAGCTTTATCGTAGTTTGTAATAAAGCCCCCTGTTCTTAGTGCTTCTATTGTTCCTTTACCTGCTAGATGTATTTCATATCGTTCATCACTACTTGAGACTAGATAATCTACTGCAGCCATACTAGAAGTATAAAAATGATTTGGATAAATATCATAAAAGCCTAACGACTCATAATAACTAGCTAATTCACTCAATTTATATTTTGTATTTGAAGTCAAAATACAAAAAGGAATCCCTTTACGACTTAATTTAGCGATTGTTTCTATTGCTTTATCTCTTGGCTTTTTCTTTTCATCTAATAAACAAGATGAAGTAATCAAAAAATACTTTCCTAACATGAAGACATTATAACATGTTATTATTATTGGCATGAGTATATTAAAAAAAGTATTCCTTGTACTTCTTATATTGATTTTATTAGTTTCCTCTTTAGCGTTTGATGCGTTTTATTCCGCACCATCACGTTTTATTGTTCGTTATGAAACTCTTGAATCTATCTATATTCCTGAAGGAATGAATGATGTCAGTATTCTCTTTTTTAGTGATTTAGAATATGGTCCATTCATGCAAGAAAGTAGATTAAATAAACTAGTCACAACGATTAATAGTTTATCTCCTGATGTCGTCATCTTTGGTGGTGACTTATTTGCGGATGATTATACGCCTAGTGATGAGGAAAAAGCGATTGTAACAAATGCCTTAAAAAGTATCAATGCCCCTCTTGGTAAATTCGCTGTTTTAGGAGATAACGATCAAGAAACACTTGATGATATGGGAGAAAATAAAAGTCTCTTATATCATGCCGATTTTGAAGTATTAGATAATACAAGTATTACCGTAAGAAATTATGGTTCAGATTCAATTACCCTTGTTGGTTTACAAAATGGGATAAATGGTTACGTTGATACAACTACCGCTTATGGAAATATATCTAGATCATCTTATACGATTGCAATATGTCATACACCTGATACAGCTAGTTCTGTTCCTACAGATTTAACAAAATACTTCTTAGCTGGTCATAGTCATGGTGGCCAAGTTTATTACGGGTTTGGATCACTTTATACTCCAGCTGGAGCAAATTATTACTTTAGAGGTAAACATACAGTAAATGATTCTGTAACTCTAGATATTACTAGTGGAGTAGGAACGGTAATCAAAGATGTAAGATTTCTAGCAAATGCTGAAGTTGTCATGTATCGTTTAAAACATAAATCAATTATGGCAAGTTAAAAATAACTAGGTGCAAACCTAGTTATTTTAATATCTCTTGTACTTTTTCTTTCGCACTTTCTAGATCATCACATACCACAAAGATGACGGTATCTGAATTACTTTCAATTACTGCATTATCTACCTTAAATACTTCACTAGGTGCATACATTTGTAATTGTGATTTTCTTGTGCTTAAGTATGTTTGTATTGTTTGAATAGCTGAATCAGTATCTGTTACTTTAAATACGCCTAAGCAATCTGCTAACTTATCAGCCGCATAGAACACACCTTCTTCATATACACCATCATCAAAGAAGAATAAACCAGGAATCACTCTTGTTTCAACTTCTTGAACTGTATCTAAAGATAAACTAGAAATTAAACTATTTGCTGTATCACTTGGTGTAGCATTAGATGTTTGACTACTACCACTAGAACAACCTACTAAACATAAAACCGCTAATACACTACTGACAAATTTCTTGAACATATGCTTCTCTCCTTACTGTATGCGTAGAGATATAATCTTCTAATGCATGTGTACCTGTTACATTAAAATGTAATCCATCCCAAACATAATCATCATTAATTGTACCATCTACATCTAATTCATCATCTAAATTTAAGAAATATAAATGATTATTTATCGCAATATTTTTAATTGTTGTATTTAAGTTATCTAAATGCTCTGTTAGTGCTGGTTCTGGTAAATCAGAAATATAATCAGGATGATAAGAAAGAATCAAATAGATATTTACATCTGGATTATTTGTTCTTAACATCGTAACAATTTCTTGTAGTTTTTC
Organism: bacterium; assembly: GCA_963645035.1. Classification (GTDB taxonomy): domain Bacteria; phylum Bacillota_I; class Bacilli_A; order Erysipelotrichales; family Erysipelotrichaceae; genus Bulleidia. The sequence continues at coordinate 9,071 of CAVIQY010000070.1, forward strand.
ACCAAACGCATCAAAATTAGGATTTCTAATTTCATTAATACCAAATAACAAATAAACATTCTTTTTCGTTGTAACTTGTAAAACATTCATTAATGTTGTGCCTTCTTCATACGTATAAGCATCACTAGTACTTGGATCAACTGTCATATTATCGATTAGTAATAAGTTTAATGACGTTACATAAGCTACTTGTGCATTTGTATGATTACCATATAACGCTATCGAACCCATTCTAGAATCCCCTGCAAGTAAAGTATCATCATAATAACTATCTTCTATCGCATCACTTTTTGGTACAGGACTTGTATAATCATAAGAACTAACAACTTTACAACTATATTCTTCAGCACTTACTGCTTCTTTAGAACTAGAAGACGAACAACCTGCTAATATCAAAATACCAACTAAAAATTTATTCAACAGACTTTTCTTCATTTTCAAATAAATCATCACTTTCTTCATTGTTTTTAAAATTAGGTAAATCAGGTAATTCTTTTAAACTCATTAATTTAAAAGAATTCATAAATTCATTTGTCACTTCATATAGAATTGGTCTACCAGGCGCATCACTTCTTCCTGCTTCTTGAATTAAGTCTCTAGCAAGAAGTTTTCTTAACATGACATCTGCCCCTACACCACGTATTTCTTCTATTTCTACACGTGTAATTGGTTGTTTATAGGCAATAATCGCAAGTGTTTCTAATGCTGCTTGAGATAAAGAAGATTGTTTATTCATCTTAAATAATCTCTTCGCACTTTCCGAAACATATTCTTTACTTAAGAAACGATATACCCCACCATAATTCGCTATTTCAATTCCTCTAGATTCATCTTCTACATATTCTTTGCATAATTCATCTAGAATCTTCTCACACTCTTCTTCTTTACATTCAACAGCACTAGCAGCTTGCCCTGCTGTTAAACCATCTTCACCAACAATAAAAAGTAATCCTTCAAGTATTCCTTTAAGATTCTTTTTTTCTTTGTTATCCGTTATTTCTAATGCAATTTGTTCTGTTGTTAATTCACTCATGCTACATTACCTTTTGAAAACCAAATATTGTCTTCATCATCTACTGTAAATACTAATAGATGTTGTCTTGCTAAATCAAGTACTGCTAAAAATGTAACGATAAACATAGGTTTATCATGACAATCATCTAATAACTCTTTAAAATGAAATGTCTTAGGTAAACTATTTAATTTAGCACGTACTTCTAATTCTCTTTTTTCCATCGATATCTCACGTTTAATATGCTTTGTTTCAATAGGTTTAGAGAGTTGTAATCTTCTCATACATCTTTCCATCGCCTTTAATAAATCATATGGATTACCATCAAGATGACTGTTATCTGTTTCGGATATCCATTCATCTACTACACTAGATATCGGTTTAGAGATTAATTTTTGTCTATCTTCATATAAAGCATTTAAACTAGCACTTACTTCTTTATATTGTTGATATTCTAATAATCTTCTTACTAATCTTTCTTTTGGATCTTCTTCATATTCACTTTCTAATTCACTATTATCTTTAGGTAATAGTTTCTTAGACTTATATTCGATTAGTTCTGCTAGTTCTACTAGATATTCACTAGCAACTTCTAGATGCATATCTTGCATAGCACTTAAGTAAGCTATATATTGATCCGTTAATACATTTACATCTAAATCAAATAAATCTAACTCTTTTTCTTTAATTAGATGCAACATTAAATCTAATGGACCATCAAAATTTTCTATCGTAACTTTAAATTCTTCCATAATTCTATCCTAAAGGATTATAACAAAAATCGCCCCTTTTCTCCATGCTTAGAGGCGATTTATTTCTTATTTATTCTTTAACGCGTAAATAATGATTAGTCTTCAACAGAAGTTCTAACTAGATTATATCCACCAACATTACATCCTTTAGCTTCATAAATCTTGTTACCCCATCTATCAAATACATTTCCACACGAGTCTGTTGTAAATGGGCTTCCATCATCCCATCCACTAGTCTTCTTTGTTGTAGATGAACTCTTAGCACTAGCTGTAGGTGTTGCTGTTGGACTAGCAGTAGGACTAGCTGTTGGAGCTACTGTTGGACTTACAGTTGGAGCTGAAGTAGGTTTACTTGTTGGTTCTGATGTTGGTTCAGCTGTAGGCTTAGATGTTGGTTCTGATGTAGCAGTTGGTTCTGGTTCAGGATCCTTCTTAATTTCAGCAACCGTTCCAACATTAATTTTAAATGTGTACTTCTTATATTTAGAATCAATTTGTCCCAATTTGTTACAAGCATTTACAGTAATTGTAATCATGTCTGCATCAGCTAAGTCTTTTGTATCATTAATTAATTGCTTTAAATCAATATAAGGGTTCACAGTAGAAGTAGATCCATATTTATCATTTTTACCAACATTAAAAGTTTTAACCGTTTTACTTTGATCACCATTTACTGCATCTACCCCTACGTAGAAGTATTCGAAACCATTAACGCCTTCATAAAGCTCTCTAGTTCCATCTTCTGCAATATGTTCGATTCCGTTAATAGTATCACAATTAAATGTTAACTTACCTGTTACATTACTATATTGAGCGTTCATCTTATTTTCATCGCCTGATTTTTCAACAGTAGATGTTCCATTATACAATGTATAAATTTTCGATGTTGGTGAAGCAACTGTAGCAGTAATTGTTTCAATAGCTGCAGAAGTAGTCTTTGGCTTAATTGTTAATTGATAATAAGAAGTCTTTACTGCTGTTAAGCCCTTTTCTTCTAAAGTCGTATTAAGCGTAGCAACTTCTTCATCTGTAAATTTATAACCGGGTTTTGTTTCTAAAAGAATGTTTTCAAATGTTGTAGAGCTATTTAATGTTTGTGTTAATTCTCCAGAATCACTAGCTTTTACTACATTATCACCTAATGTAATTTCAACTTTTCTACCACCTTTGATATC
>CAVIQY010000071.1:0-1860 GCA_963645035.1 bacterium
TCTTTTAGCTCAATTGTCACTTTAGCGTTTTCCTTAAAAGGCTTAACAATATTGCCTAAATATTCTCTTTCTTTATCGTCTAGAATAGGTTCTTTGTATTCTTCACATAGCCATTCAATGACGTCATCAGCGTCACCTTCATAGTTCGATAATCTATCATACACTTCAAATATTGCTCCGCCTAAATCATACCGCTCGCCTATTGGGCGTACTTCTAGCCATCTATGATAATTTTCTTCAATTTCATCTTTGTATTTCTCGATGTTTAACATTTTCTTTTCTCCTAAATTGTTTGTTCCCAAATATACTCACCATTTTCCGATAAGGTTACCTGATGTGAATAGTAACCATTGTGTTTGTTAGAACAATAAATCAAATAGTATCTAGGATTTTGACCATCATATCCTGTATGACTTTCATCATAGCATTTGACTACAAACGCATGAGAGTATTCATCAAAGTCTAATTCTTCAATTTCGAAGTCATGTTTTGCTATTACTTCATCATTTTGCAATTCTTCAGGAATGCTATAATCGAATGACTCATAACATTGTTGAAATGTATCGAACACTATCGCAACATTCTCGCCTTTTTCGTTGTAGAACATCACACCATCCGTATCATAGCCTCTTGTGTACTGTTTTGCTTTAATCTTTCCTTGTAATTTTTTCTTTAGTATTTCCGTCATTGTTTCCTCTTTCTATGCTTTATTCTTAAGGAAATCCACAAAATTTCCTTGCATTCCTGTTAATTCTTTTGGAGCATCAACTAATCGAGCATAAGCCACACAACTATGGCAATGTGGGCAAAAGAATGGTACTCTAGCATCTTTTTCTAAGTTTCCTTTTTCAAGTTCACTTAGTTCTTCTTCATCTACTAAACAGTAATCAGGTGTAGCCACATCTCCACCTTCAGATAATCCCTTGCCACACTTATTGCATTTAAAGCCATTGTTATAAGCTGATTCTCTCCAAATAATCGCTACTTTTTTCATTAAATCCTTTCGTTAAAATAATTGTGGTGTAACGTTTGTAAGCATTCTTTCTTTAGCTGCTTTATAAAATTCTTTCTTGATTTCAAACCCATAGCATGAGCGATTTAATTCAGCACACGCTCTTAACGTTGAGCCACTTCCAGCAACCGGATCAATCACAACATCATATTCATCTGTATAGATTGAAATTAGCTGTTTTAGTACCTCTACAGGTTTCTGAGTTGGATGTATTTTAGGATAATTCCCCCCCCGATCCCATTTAAACCAATCTAGAATCATATGACCATCATTGTTAAATTTAGGTAGCTTATCTCTATAAAGCACTAAAGCAACCTCTGTAGCACCACACACACGCATGTTTGCTTTTAATACTTGTGATGATGATTTCTTAACGAAAAATAGTGGCTGTGAATGATTGAATCCAAATTGTTTTGCATAATCACTCACGCTATTTAATTGTTGCCATGAGCAAAAGATAATCATGCATGGAGCTTTCCCTGTTTCTTTTGGTTCAGGTTTCAATAATCTTGTACAGAATTGAAAGAAGTTATAAATCTTAAAATCTTTATCTGTATCAAAAAATTCACTATTTGCTTTCTTACTTTCTCCATTTTTGTTATCACCATCGATATACCAATCGGATCTACTACCATATGCATTTTTACCTATGTTGTAAGGAATGTCAGCGATAATTAGCTGGGCTCTTGGTATTTGATACCTTTTAGCATTTTCAAAATGGTCATTGTATAACTCAATTTTTACTCTCTTTTCGTGTTCCATTTCATTTTTCCTTATGTTTTCTAAAACAAATTTAATTGTTCTTCTTTCTTTAACCTATAACCTATTCTTCGGTACTCGTCATAAAC
>CAVIQY010000071.1:2312-11978 GCA_963645035.1 bacterium
AACCGTTCTTGTATGCTAGTATACTTGCCGTTCTACTTCCTTTTTGATACTCGCCTACTTTCAAGCTATGTTCCTTACTTTTAAACGGATAGCCGTATGTTTCACATACTTTCTTGATTGATTTAGTAGGTTTTAACAATACAAATCTGCCATCATTCTCTGCCATTTCTTTAACGAAATTTGCTATATCAAAATATTCAATTCCTGTATTTATGAATACTCTAGGTATTCTGTTTTGCGGTAACGCTTGATCTAACATGTAATGTAATACAGTCGAATCTTTGCCACCGCTAAATGATAGATAGAATTTATCTTCACCATACTTGTTTATGGTATTTCTGATAACTTCCAATCTGTCATATTCTAATAACTTCCAATCTGCCAAATAATCAACCGATAACCTTTAGGCTAGTCGGTTAATTCTCTACTTGTTCGTATTAAACTATATGTTTAAATTTTATGTATCTACATGTCGCATAAGATACAACCTAGTTTCACTAGGATAAGATTATTTTTCCTTCCTCAGTTCTTTAGTCATAATTTTAAAATAACCTCAACTGTTCCTGCTCTTCTTTGTATGTTTCTATTAGTTTCTTATAGCAAGTTGTATATACAACTGCATATTCTTTGCCATTTATCGTATAATACTCATCTTCATCAAATATCAATGCATAATCATCAGGAATGAGTACACCTACATATCTATCCCAATACTCAAAGTAATACTCAGCTTTTGGAAATATATGCTTTATGTATTTATCTGCCTGTTTTACTTCTTGATTGTAAAAACATCCGTAACATGATACAGCCGTTATCATTTTTCTTCTTTTCGTCTTTCTTTAATTCTCTCTGCAAGTACCAAATAGCTTTTTCTAAATCTTCTTTCTTGTTTCTCTTGTATCTACATCTAGCTATATACTTGACCGCATTACCAAGACAAAATCCAAGTTTCCAATCCTCGATAACGTCTATCACTTCGTATTTGCCTTGGTTGTAATGCTGTGGGTGGTTAACTTGCTCCTGTTGCTTGTTTACTTCTTCCATTTACTTCTACCCCTGTAATATCTTTTTGAGATTTTCTTTGCCCTTGTATTCGATATAAGCATTGATAAAGCTATCGTCTTCGTATGTTTTAGCTATCATTCTTGCTAGTACATTCGTATCGAATTGAATACCGTATCTGCCTTTATCGAATGTAATAAGTGTCTTATCTGCTACTTGCTCGATAGACATGTTTCTTTTGTTCTCGCTTACTGTGTATCTATTTCTCATAATCGTTGTTTTTAATTACCTCCTAATTTCAGCTTTGTAACCGTTGCCTGTATGTACAACATCTACTTTCTTTTGAAGTATGTATGTGAGTAATACTTCTATTTCTTCTTCTTTCCAATTTTCAAACAATGCACTAGGTAATATTGCGTTGCCGTATATTCTCAAGTTGCATACAACATAACCGTCTGCAATTAAATCTAAATCGTGTGGAAAATTAAGTATTTTGTTGTTCGTCATTGAGTTGCTGCTTATCTTTATTTTTCTGTCTTTTGCTAATTGTCATTTGAAGTTTTGCTAGATTAAGTATCGTTTTGTTTAACTCACTATTCTTTGTCATTCCTATTCGTACATCAGCTATCATTTTCTCGTCTGCTGGTACTAAGATTAAGTTTTCTAAACATACATGATCTCTATCACCGTCTAGAAACATCACAAAGTGTCCGTCTGGTACTTTCTGCTTGTTTGCTATTTCCCATAAGAAGATATGATATTGTTTCCAGTTATCATTTGTTGCACTTGCATATTGTCTGCACTTTATCCACCAACAATTGCGATGATTTCTTAAAGTGCCTATAGGTGCTGTGTCTTGTGGTTGACACCCTTTTTTAAATCGGTGTCCTTTATCGTGATTTTTCTTAAACTTAGTATCTATACCGTTTTTAAGATGATTGTTTATTTTAAAAGAATGTATGTTATATGCTGTTCTATTTGTACCGAATTGTTTGTTAAACATTTCCGCTAAGTCTTTATCACTAGTTCCTTTTACATGGTCTCTAATAAACTGTTTCTGTTCTTCTGTATATTTGAAGTATTGTCTTCGTGTACATGACATAGTGTTTTTTACTTATCACTTTTCATTTCTAACATAGCCAAGCTATCATCATCTGTTACACCATATTCAAGTTGTAGTTCTTTAGCATCTAATGCAAGTCTGCCAATATCTACAGTTTTTCCTACTAACGTCGCTAGTGTTTGACCACGTTTAATTTCTCTATCTAGCTTTTCATCGTCTAAATCTTCATCTAACAATCTCTCTATCATTTCGATAGTGTAGTTGTTTACATCTGATAATTTGTTTTTCATGTTTTGCTTTCTAATATCTCTTTTATGTCTTGAAAGTCTTGTTTTAACTTTTCTCTGCGATGATCGTTTCCTTTAACTTCTATCGGATAACACATTTCTAATAAACGGCTGTATATTCGCTTTTTAGATATGTCTTTTGGGTTCTTTAACTCTTCACTTGTAAGATTTGTAGTTATGATAATAGGCTTTTTCGCTCTGTATCGTGAGTCAACAACATTCATAACAATTTCATTCATGTACTCTGTGTTACGCTCAGCAGATAAATCATCGATAATCAGTAAGTCATAGCTACATAAATCGTCTATGTATTCCTGTTTGTCTATCTTCATACTACTTAGTGTGTTTACAATTCGTGAAAAGTTAGTCACTACGCATGTATAGCCTTTGTCTATCAAAGCATTTGCTATACAGCTTGCATAGAATGTTTTTCCTGTACCTACTGTGCCAAAGAATAACAAGCCTTTAGGCACTTTTCTTAGTTCCTTGAACTTTTCTACATACCGCCTTGATACCTTGCTTAAATATGGGTTTAAACCATCGTCATTTGCAAATATGCTTTGTAGTGATTGCTCGTCATTGAAAGCTACACTTTTAAGTTCCTTTATACGTATCTGTCTTTGCTCGTCTGCTCGTCTTTTCTCTTCTAAATCTCTTTGTTTAGTTTCACATTCGCATAGACATCTAACTTTTACTTGTCTTCCTGTAAAAGTAGTTATGAACTCTTTAGGTGTGTTGCACTTACCACACATGAGTAAACCGTTGTCACCTATGTAGTCGCTTGAATCAACTTTTAAGTCTGTAGGATTATTACAAACTATGTTGTCTAAGTTATTAGTTTTCATTGTTTGTTTTATCCTCCTGTTTTAAAAATAATCATCAAGGGAACTATCTCTAACTTGTACTTGTTGTTTAACATTATTACTTCCTGTATAGGTTTCATTTCTTCTTATCCAATTTCGTACTGTAGCTCTCCAGTCTTTCATATGTGCTTTTCCTACAATCCAACCGTTAGACTCATAGTAGTCATAGAACTTAGATACATCTAAAGGCTTACCAATTTTGTCTACATACTCTTGTATTTCTTCTTGTGTAGGTTTAATAAATCTATTCTTTCTTTTATCTGTATCTTTCTCTTTATCTATTTCTATATCTTTCTCTATCTCTGTGTTACATTTTGTTACAACAGCGTTACAAGTTGTTACAGTTGTGTTACTTTGTAACGAATTTGCGTTACATTGTAACGCTCTATGCTTTCTAACTCGCTTTGCACTATCTGTTTCACTACCAACCATTTCATTTATTCTTAGCATTTCTGCCTCGCTTTCTGTTACTTGCATTAAGCCTTTTTGAATTAAATAATTGATAGTTACTTGTACATCATCGTTAGACTCGTTTATGTCAAGTGCTATTTCATCTGCTATTGTGTCTTCAATACCCTCATAAAATAGCTTTCCATTGTCTTCTAAGCTTTTAAGTAACATCTTGAGATAGATGATCGTATATGTGTCACCGCCTGCCAACTGTCTTAGCCTTTTAATTGCTTTATCCTCAAAGAAGTTTGTCGGTAATTTTAGCCAATAATATTTCTTATTATCTGCCATGCTTTAAGCCTTAGAACGGTACATCATCGTCATCGTAAAAGTTACTTCCTGTATCTTCAAAACTTTCTTCTTCTGCCATTTCCATAGCTACTGCTTGTGGGTTCTGTTTCTTGTAATTGACCGCAGTTGTTAAATTTACTACCCACCCAATATTGCCGTCTTTTGTTTTGTAAGTCTTAAGTTGCCCTGTAACAGCTATCATGTCACCTTTGCTAGAATACTTGCATAAGTACTCGCAAATCTTGCCCCAAGCTTGACATGGTACAAAGCTTGTGTCTTCTTGGTTATAACCGTTTACGGCTAGAGTAAACTTAACAAGTTCTGATGTTTTTGTTTTAGTCGGCACGGCTAAGTCTTTAACAAGTCTTCCTGTTAAGGCTACTGTGTTTATGTCTGCCATTAAATCACCTCATTTCTATTAGTTGTTGTTTGTTGCTGTACTGTTTTCTTCTATTGCGATTTGCATAAGTAGTTGTTTCATTGATACGCCAACAACTTTGCACGCTGTAGAAGTCTTTACTCGTGTTTTATCAATCCTGTATGGGTATTCATCGTCTAACTTGTCGCATATCTCAAATATCTTGTTAGCTTTACTTTTAGATACTCTAAATAGTGTCGCTATCTCTGTTTTATTGAGTTCTGTCTTAGCTAAACATTGTCTTCTTGAGTAGTTCACTCTACACATCTTCTTCAACACCCCAAACCTTATAAGTTAGGTACTGCATAGTAAGTGAGGCTATGTCTAAGTTGTGACTCCTATTGAGTACAAGTAATTCTGTTTTATCAAGATCATCTAAAACTTTGTCGATAGCTTTTAGCATTTTGTCTGATACATTCTTCTCTATGCGTTTAACTTCTTCCTGTAAATACATATCGTATGTATCTAAGTCACCGTTACATGCTGTGTAGTCTTCTGGTGCTACTACTCCGTCAAAGTGGTTTTTCATTTCTTTATAGCTGTAAAAACTACTCATACTTATAAGCGCCTCCCAAACCACATCATGAATACACCGTAAAATAAGATTGTTGCTGTGACTGCTGTAAAAAGAATTGTTTCAATTGTGTTAAAGATTGACTCCCATTTCTTCCTACTTAAACCGAATAAATTTGTTCTTGTTCTGTTCATTTTGTTTCGTTCCTTTCTGTGTCTTCTGCCTTAGATACTTCAAGTGATTACCCACATGTTTTAAGAGAATAAGTTTTACTTGTTTTGCGTTTTTAATAGGAATTTGTACTTCTTGGGATAATCGACATTGCATTTTGTCATTCGTGAAAATGTCCGTTTCTTAACATTTCACTTCATTTTTAATGTGAGTAACCATGTTGGCTCACACACATTTATGTGAGTAACCACTTGAAATACCTAAGTAGAGTTCACTTTTAGTCAACCATTTGTTGCCACCTGGTTTAAAAAAATTAGTACTTTGTTTGAATGTTGAACGGATTAACATTAGTGTACTTTGCTAATGCTAATAAGTCGCTCGCTGTCATCGTTGCCTTACCTACACTTACAGCTTTTAAATGAGATGGTTTAATACCACATTCTTCAGCTAGTTTCTCGATAGACATGTTTTTCATCGCAGCTAGTGCTTTCAAATTCAAAATAATATCTTCCATTTCACCACTCCTTTCTTTCAACTACACTTACTATTCTATCCACTATTTGTTGCTTGTCAACTACTATTTTTATTTTATTTTACAAAATTTGTGTATAATATGTTTGTAAACGAGGAGTGGACAATATGAAACAATATGACAAGCAAATAGGTTCATGGTTGAAAGCTAAAAGGAATGAAAAGGGATATTCTACATATTATGTAGCAGAAAAACTTGGTAAAAGTAAAAGCATAATAGCGTACTGGGAAAATGGGCAACGTGTAATAGATGCATCTGATTTTATAGATTATTGCAAGCTATTAAATGCTAACCCTGTAGAGATTATGAATGAACTATTTAATACAAAATAAAAATGTCGGCTTTTTACACCGACATTTAGTCAAAAGAAACAAAATAAATTGAACATAGGTATTATATCATGATTAAATATGACAATCAAAGAAAAACATACTTTGTGCAATACAAGGTGAAAGATGTTTTAACTGGTAAATGGCATACAACATGCAAGCGTGGTTTTAAGTTAAAGCGTGAGGCTGTAGAGTATGAGTCACAATTAAATCTAAACAAACAAGCTAAAGCACCTACTAAAACATTTAGAGATATGATCTCTTTGTGGGAGGATAATATACAATCATCTGTTGCTAGTAGAAAACAGCATAAAGAACACTTTGAGATAAGATGTAGTGAGTTGTTAGATAAGCCTATAAACAAGATAACTAAAGCAGAATTGATAGAGTGGCGAAACACACTAGCAAATAGTAAGTACTCGACACGAACTAAGAATAAAGCAATGGCACTTGTTAAAGCTGTTTTTAGATTTGCTAATGAAGTGTATAACATACCGAATATTGCAATAGTATTAAAGCCTTTTAAGAAAACAGATGATGAAATACTGAATGGTGAAATGCAAGTATGGACGATTGAAGAATATAACAAGTTTAGAGATAGTGTAGATAGTAGATTATACCAGATATATTTTGATACTCTATTTTGGACTGGTGCTAGACGTGGTGAAATAATAGCCTTGCAATGCAATGATTTGTATGAGGGTTATATTTCTATCCATGCAAGTCAAAGAGACTCTACAACAGGCTTAAAACCCACTAAAACAAAGACAAATCGTAAAGTTAGAATTGATACAGAATTACAAGCAGAATTAAACGAACTTAAGGAATATTACAAAGTAGGATATCTTTTTGGTGGTGATACTGCATTGTCACCTACAACTATAGGTAGATACTTTAGTAAAGGGATTGAAGATAGTAAGGTTAAACCTATAAGATTACATGATCTAAGACATAGCCACGCAACAATGCTTATCAATAATGGTGTGAATATAGTCGCTGTAAGTAAGAGACTAGGACATGCGGATATTGAAACAACATTGAAGACATACACACATCTACTTCAAGATACAGAAAACGAACTAATGAATACGATAGAAAGAAAAAAACACAAGTAATGTGGGACTCGTGCTTTTTCCTTTTCAAATAAAAAAATAATTACGGAAAGATGAATAATACCCTCGCCATGCAACAAGGTATTTACAATTAAGATGACCAAAACTTAATTGCAATTAAACTATATTAAAAGACTAGATTTTTGACTAGTCTTTTTCGTATGTAAAATATAAAAGTTGTAGAAAATGGTGTCATTTTGGTGTCATAGAAAATAAAAACCGCTTTGTTATGCGGTTATTTTATCAGTGGAGCAGGCGACGGGAATCGATTATATATGTTTTTATGTGTTTTTATAGTGCTAAATATCGCATAAATAAGCCATTTTTGAATTTATGGCTTTATAGATTTCAAACTTTTTGGTGTCACGATGGTGTCACGGATCATTGTTTTTAGACTTGTATTTCTTCTTGAAAATGAAATAATAACTATAGTCATTGTTTTAAATATGACGATACTCCTTGATAAAAGAACTGGCATATATCCCCCATCGCTTTGATACCAGTTCTTTTTTATTATCTAATTCTAATGTTTAATAACCGTTGTCTTTATCTATTTGTGCTAGTGTTCTATCGAATATATCATTTTGAAGTACCATAACCCTTAGACAATCCATTAAGCCTAAAATAATATAATCATCTCCTGTATCATAGGTATCTTCTGGTAGTGCATATTCTACAAAGATAAGTAGCTTATCCTGTTTACGCTTGCGATAGAATAACCTTGTAGGTGTATCCCAATCGTATAACATTACTTCTTGTCTTAACTCGTCTACAATATCATCACACCCATAAGACAAGTTAACTTTTTCTGTATCCTTTTCTGTAGGATAATCTAGTTCTAAAAAGCCTTTACTTCTTAGAAAATCATAAGCGTTCTTTAACATAATTTTTCATTTACCTCTTTTGCTATTTGTTCTTCTTCGCTCTTTACATAATACTTTGTTGTAACATTACTATTGCTATGTCCTAACATCTTTTGAAGAATATTTATAGATGTGCCTTTTTTAGCCATTTCTGTAGCCACTGAGTGCCTAATCATATGAGGGTGGCACGATTCTACCCCTATTGCATTTCCAAGCGTAGAAACGATGTTTTGCACTGTTCTCGTTGATAATTGACCGTTACCGTTTGTTGTTCTTACAAATAGATACTCACTATCACTATTTCTAACTTGCATATAATCTAATACAGATATAGCTGCGACATCTGTTAGGAATACAGTTCTATCTTTGTTGCCTTTACCACATTCGATAATTAAAGGGATAGTGTTATTTGTTGGTGCATTCCATTTGATATTTGCTAACTTGATATTTACTAACTCGCTTACTCTAATTCCTGTAGATATAAATACATTTAAAATAGCGTTTGCTCGTCTTTGCTCTACAACTGTATCAAACTCTGTATTTGTAGCTTGTAACATATCTTGTAATTGCTTTTCTGTTAAAACATCAATGTCTTTCTTTTGATACTTTATCTTTCCTAAACTACTACATGGATTATTTGCGATATATCCATTGTTAACACACCATGTAAAGAAACAATTAAGTATTGTTTGATACTGGTTCATTGTGTGAGAACTTGGTACATGATCCATACCATTATGTATTTCCTTAGAATAATTAAATAAATAAACTTGTACTGTTTGAGTAGTGATTTCTGTTATAGGATAAGTAACAGCATTAAAGAACATATCCAGGTATTGTTTGTAGCTTTCAATCGTTTTGTCTGACAAACCCTCAATCTTCTTAGATACTAAGAAATGTTTGTATGCTTGAGGTTGACTATCTCTAACAGCTACTGCTCTATTCTTCTGCTCGATAGTATAATCGTCTACATATGCACTTAGTTTAATTTTAATTTGTCTTAGTTGTTCTTCTGTTACGATGTTATTTATTTGTTCTAAAATACCATTTAAGAATACATTGTTATCAATCATATACTTTTTGTTTCAACCTACTTCTTTCTTTTGCTCTTAATTACTTCTTAATCTGTTCTTAATAATTTTTCTTTGCTCGTACAATTTCATTCTTCTCATTAAACTCATAATGATACTTTTGAAAATACTCTCTTATTGCTCGACATACAAATCTAGCAAAAGAAATTTGCTCTCTTTTAGCTACAGCCTTTGCTTGTTCTACTAAATCACCGTCTACCTTGATACAGATGTTAGTTCTGTATAAGTCTAGTTTAGGTCTACCGTTAGGGTTAGGACACCACATACCTTTTTCTTCTAGTTCTTTTCTACTTAACTTAGTTTCTTCTGTCATTCTTTTTTATACCTCCTAGTAATTATTTACTATAACAATAATATAATACACACTATATTTATTTGCAAGTATTTATTTATTATTTTTATGCAAATAAAAAGTGCTATCTGTTTTACTAGATAACACTTTCTACAACTTTAGTCTTAATTTGCACTACTCGGTTTAACTGGTAATGCTTTTACCTTTTCCATATTTCTCTTAACGGCGCCGTTACCGCCTGCCAAGATATATGGTTCGTAAATATAAGTTAAGTTCTCATATTCTTCCGCAGTGATCCACCCATTATCTAAGTATCTGTTAGTTAGATACATTAGCCTGTCATGTGCAATACCAATCAATAGTTTATTGTTGACTTCAGTTTTTGACT
>CAVIQY010000072.1:0-11969 GCA_963645035.1 bacterium
TATCAAATTACGTTAGTACTGGAGGTGCTAGTTACAAGCCCACTGGTCCTTGGAACGTGGGTAGTTGACTAGAATAAGAATCTAGTGTTCTTAATGGTTTTTCCATATCATAAAACTCATGTATTTCTAACTTATTTTCAAACATTGTAATTCTTGTTTGAGGAACAGAAATTTCTTCGATTACATCTAGTTTTGAATTTGACGCATCACGTAATTCTTCTAAGCGATTATCGATTTTCTTTTCGATTCTTTCTAAATCTTTTCTTTTTTGAATCACTGATTCTTTTTGTTTTAATAATTTTTCTTCTATCTTATCGACATCACGATTATGCAAAAAATCTTCTATCTCTTTTAAAGGCATATCTAAAGCACGTAAGTATCGAATTGTATTTAAGACTTCGAATTGATCGCTACTGTAATATCTATAGTTAGAATCAGGATCAATCCACTTAGGAATAAGCAAACCTACCTTTTCATAATGTCTTAAGATACTTACACTTACATGAAATAATTTAGCGACTGTACCTATTGGATAGAGATCATTTTTTGTCATTCTTGTTTTCCTTCTTATTTAAAAGTACAAATAAAATTACACAGATTATGGAAGATAATAGTGATCCTGAAGAAGTAGCTAATCCCATTGGATATAAAGTGTCTGTAAAAGTTACAGAAGCTAGATAAACTAAAGGAACACGTACTAATGCGATAGCGATAATATTATGAATAAATGAATAAATTGATTTACCACAAGCACAGAAATAACCACTAAAACTAAAATGGATTCCTGCGAATAATGTATCCCAAATATACCCTTTTAGATATTGACCACCTAACATTATGACAATACTACTTTCCGTAAATAATGCCACTACATTTTCCGCTGCCACTTGCATAATTAAGCCCATGATTAAACCAAATCCAACAGTGATTCCTATTGCATGATATAAAGTTTGTTTTGCTCGACTTTTTTGTCCAGCCCCAATATTTTGAGCACCTAATGCGGAAACTGTAGATAACATTGAAGAAGGTACTAAGAAAATAAAACTAATACATTTTTCTACGATTCCTACTGCAGCCGAATCATTTAGACCTCTTTTATTCGCAATAATTGTAATTAAGATAAATGCAATTTGAATTAAGCCATCTTGTACTGCAATTGGACAACCAATCTTTAATATACTTTGCATTAATTCATGATCTACTTTTAAATCACTTCTTTTGATCTTTATTCCTGTATCCATTTTACGAATAACAAGTAAAGAAATAAGAACACTCGTTGCTTGAGAAATTGTCGTACCAAGAGCGGCACCACTGGGTCCTAAATGGAAATAACCGATAAATAAATAATCTAAAACAATATTTAAGACACATGCAATCATGACAAAATACATTGGTCTTTTACTATCACCTAGTCCTCTAAAGATAGAACTAATGATGTTATATGCTGTTATAAATGGAATACCTATAAAACAGATTGTTAGATAACTTACAGTACCACTAATCGCTTCACTTGGTGTAGACATAATCCTTACAATACCATAACGGCTTAAGCATAAAACTAGTGTTAAACCTAAAGAAAATATCGCAAATAAAGTAATTGAATTTCCTACATATTTACTCGCTTTTGAATGATCTTTTGCCCCTATTGCTTGACCTATCGTGACTGTTGTACCCATAGCTAAACCAACAATAATCACAGTAATCATATGCATCACTTGAGAGCCAATTGATACACTTGTAGTACTCGCTACATCACAGAATTGACCAATGATAAATAAATCTGCCATTCCATATAATGTCTGTAAAAAATAAGAAAATAAATATGGAATACAGAAATAGATTAAATTTTTAAATACACTACCTGTTGTTAAATCTCTACTCATATAGAATCTCCTCAAATATCATATATGATTTGTTATAAACTCTACAACTGTTATAGAGTCAATATCTTGTTTTTAAATAAAAAAATCCTAATTCTAATGAACTAGGAATAAAACTCATAAACTGGAATTTGCAAAATTATGCCATTTCAAGTTCGAGATTATCTACTTTCTTTAGCACTTTATTTCTTAGTCCGAAAGAAAGAATAATCGTTAAAATATCGGTTACAGATTGTGCAATGGCTACACCATTAAAACCTATCATTGCGTTTAAAATAAAGAGAATTGGAATAAATAGTAATCCTTGTCTACATAAAGATAATACTGTAGCAGAAAGAGGATGATTTAATGTTTGTAATACATTCATATTCATAAATAACATACCAATAAATGGTCCTGATAATGTATAACCTACTAGTAGTGGAACACCATAACTTATCGTTTCTACATCATTAATGAATATACCAATAATTTGACTTCTAAATACGATATATACGCAAGATAATAGAATTCCGCAGATTAGACAGATTTTCTTTGTATATGACTCAATTTCCTTAAAACGAGTTTTGTTATTCGCCCCATAACAATAACCAAGTATTGGTTGAACACCATTTGCAATACCCATTTGCATAAAGCTAACAAACATATTGGCTTTAAATACAATACCTACTGCTGCTACGGCACTATTACCATATTTCACTAAGATTAGATTTACAATTACTGTAGAAACACTCATTAAGCTAGAAAATAAAGCCATTGGTAATCCTGATACACAAATTGATTTACATACTTTAAAAGTAAAATATTTAAAACGAATAGACATAAGCTGTGTTTTTCTTTCAAAGTAATAAACATAATAGATACTCGCTAAAATATTACTAATTGTTGTCGCAATCGCTGCACCTGCTGCACCTTGATGAAACACGGAAACAAAAATAGGATCTAAAACCATATTTACAATTGTTCCTATCATGGAACCAATCATCGCTTCTTTACTATCGCCACCAGCACGGACAATAAAACTAGCTGCAGCTGAGAAAATAATAAATGGTGCACCTATAGCAATATAGAATGTATACCCTTTAGCAAGTTCCATCGTATCTGTATTTGCTCCAAATACCGTTAGGATTTGATTAGGAAATAACACTAAAACAAGACAAAATATAATTCCAACAAAAATTGAAAAATAAGTCACAAAAGAAGATACGTTCTTTACTTCTTTTTCATCTTTTCTACCAAGAGCAGTACTAGCAACCGTACTTCCACCTGTTCCTAGCATATTCGCAATTGCCATAAACAAAATAAATATTGGGTTAGTCAGTGATACCGCCGCTACTTGTAATGGATCACCAGTTTGCCCAACAAAGAATGTATCTGCCATGTTATAAACGACTGTAACTAAACTAGAAATCACACTAGGAATCGCCATCTTTTTTACTACATCAGATACTTTACTTTCACTCATCCAACTATTACTATCACTCATTGTTCTTCCTCCAAATTTTTTAGCATCTTATTCGTTACTTTCATAAAAACTTCTAAATCTTCTTTTGAAATATCTTTGATTAATTGTTCTTCCGTTTCGCAAATTTCATTTTTAATACTCTCTTTTACCCTTTTGCATTCATCGGTAAAAACAATCTCCTTTAATCTTTTATCATTAGGATTATTTACTCTTTTGATCCAACCTTTTTCTTCCATACCACATATTAATTGGGTAGCAGAGCTTGACCTTAAATCAAATTCTTTTTCAATATCCTTTTGATAAACACAATGTTCATTAGCCATAATGTAATCTAGTACTAATGCTTGCGTCCGTGTTAAGCCAATCTTTTCTTGTGTTTTCTGTGATTTTCTTCTCAAATAATTTGAAATCTTATTAATCTGTCTTCCTACTTCCATATCATTTACCTAGGTTCCTAAGTATTTTAATGACATTGACACCAATAGTCAACAAAAAAAACCAAATATAAATTACATCAAGTAACTATATTTGGTTTTTCATTTTATGTCGTTAATTTTGATTAATTAGAACTTAACGATTTCGCCTTGAGCTGAGCCAGAAATAGCTGCAGCGTTAGCTTCATCTGTATCAATGTGCATAGCTAATGCATATTTGTCAGATACACGGATAACAGTATCACCGAAGATTACAGAACGACCGTCTGTTTCAATCTTAACAGCTACTACTTCACCATTTTTAACGCCATATTTTTCAGCATCAGCAGGTGTCATATGTACGTGACGTTTAGCGGCAATTACACCTTTTGTTAAGTTAATTTCTCCAGCAGGACCAACAAGTGTTAAATCCCCAGTTGTACCTTCTAAATCACCAGATTCACGGATTTGTGCTTTAACGCCTAATTGACGAGCTTCTGTTAAAGAAACTTCAACTTGTGTTTCAGAACGTAATGGTCCTAGAATTCTA
Organism: bacterium; assembly: GCA_963645035.1. Lineage (GTDB taxonomy): Bacteria > Bacillota_I > Bacilli_A > Erysipelotrichales > Erysipelotrichaceae > Bulleidia. The sequence goes on from CAVIQY010000072.1 coordinate 4,309, forward strand.
GCTGTTAAGCTTCCTTTAGGTCCTTTTAATGTTAGTTTTTCTTCACTAGCAAATTGACCAGGTTGGCTTAAAGATTTAACAGGATGTAATTCTGATCCCTTTCCGAATAAGATATCCATATCAGCTTGAGTAACATGAATATGACGTGCACTAACTTCTACTAAAAACTTTTCCATTTTGTCTCCTTCTTTCCTCTCTATTATAAGACTATCTTAGAATTTCATTCAATCTTTCTTCGTTAAAATATCCGCTACAATTAAACCATTTGCGGCTGCTTGAGATAAGCTACGAGTAAATCCTGCACCATCTCCTAATGCATAAATTCCTTTTGTATTCTTTAATTCAAAGTTATCTGTTTCAGGACGAGCACTATAGTATTTACATTCAATACCATAAAGTAAAGTATCATAATTCGCTGTTCCTGGAGCGACTTTATCTAAAGCATGTAGTGTTTCTACAATGTTATCTAATTGACGTTTTGGCATACATAAAGATAAATCACCTGGTACAGCATCTAATGTAGGTTTTGTACTACTTTTTGCTAAACGACTAGCTGTTGTACGTTTACCTTTTTCAAGATCGCCTAAACGTTGTACGAGTACTGAGCCACCACTAATCTTATTTGCTAGACTTGCAACATCTCTTGCATATTCTACAGGTTCATGGAATGGTTCAGTAAAATGTGTAGAACATAATAAGGCAAAGTTAGAATTCAAACTTTGTTTTGCTTTATCTTTATAAGAGTGTCCATTTACCGTTAATACACCATCAGAATTTTCTGTAACAACATAACCTCTTTCGTTAAAACAGAACATTCTTGTTGTATCACCGTATTTACTAGACTTGTAATAAATTTTAGGTTCATAAATCTTACTAGAGAAATCTTCCCAAATTTCATATGGAAGTTCTACTCTTACGCCAACATCGACTTGATTATTATGTAGAGGAACATTATTCTTTTGACACCAAGATTCAAATAAGCGATTTCCTACTCTACCTACCGCAAAGATAATCTTATCGCCTTTTACACTTTCTTCTTTTCCTTTAGATGTGTAATAAACAATATGATCTTTTGCATCAACATCTGTTACATTTGATTCCGTACGAATTGTAACTTTATCTTCTAAATCACGAATCATGTTTAACATTGTTGTATAGTTCGCATCTGTTCCTAAATGCTTTACTTGTGCTTGTTGCATATGTAAGTCATATCTTAAACATAGTGCTTTTAAGGCATTATCTGGTTTATAGCGGTCATCATCGGCACCATATTTTTGTAATACAGAGTCTGCCATTTCGATATAACGCATGACTTCTTTTTCATCCATTAGTTCTGGTAACCATCCACCATATTCTGTAGTGATATTATATTTACCATCACTAAATGCTCCAGCACCAGCCATACCTTCCATAATCGAACAAGACTTACACTTAATACAATGTTTTACTTTTCCTGCTAAAATAGGACATTCTCTTTTGTCTAGTGCTTTCCCTCTTTCTAGTAAAAGAACATTTAATGAACTGTCTTTTAATGTAAGCTCATAAGCACACATTAAACCACCAATTCCACCACCAATAATTACTACATCATAATTCTCCATTTAAACTTCTCCTACGCATTACTATTTGCTTTTTTTCTTTTTATTACACTTACAAATCTACTAATTAACATTCTAAAAGATTTATAAGATATAGCATAGATAATTGTTGTGACAATAGTCACAACGATACCTAGTAATAAAATACTGATAATTAAATGCGATACACCACCTGTAATATAAGCACTACAAGCATTCCATGACATATAACTAACTATCGCAATAACTACTCCAACAAGTAAGCGACTTGCGACCATTGCAAAATAACGCCACTCTTTTAAAGAGAATACTTTACGATAAACTAAACGAGGATTATAGAAGAAATCGATTGTCCAATACGCAATTGTGGTCGCTAAGATAACACCTAATAGACCAAGTTTACTGACTAAAATAATCGATAAAATAATTTTAGTAACTGCTAATAAATACGCATTATTTTTCGCATCAACATATAAACCATTCGCATCACGAGGAATAATAATGGATTGTCTAATTGTCATATAAAAGATATTTAAAGCAAATGCTGCAGACATTGCTAGAGTAACTGTATATTCTGGTCGATTCATCCAAATATGAACAAATTCTGGCATAACGACAAAGATTACTACCGAAACAATTGTCGCAACGTAACTAGCAAAATTAAAGAATTCCGTAAATACACCATATACATTGCCATTTTGATCATTAAATAAATTACCAAAGGAATTCATTGGTGAAGTAACCATAGATTGGGTAATCTTACCAATGTTATCTGTTAAATAACTAAATGTAGAATAAACAGAAGTCATCGCATAACCCATAATACCAGATATAACAATATTATCTGTTTGGGTAATCGCAAGTTCAGATAAACGTTGTATAACAGCATATTTTGCTTGTCTAGAGAATGAAGAATCACTGATATCTTTTGGTTTATCTTTCAGCCAAGGATATGCTTTTAAGGCTATCAATCTAGCACCTGTATTTGAAATTAAGATGTTACACCCTTCAATAATCAGAATCCAAATAAAATTCATCTTAAAGTGAATCGCAAGAACCATAAATACCATTCTTAAGATAGATACACTTTGAATGAGTAAATTAATCTTATATTCTTTTTGGTCTGCTACAATCACTAAATTTGGTCCCATCAAGAAATAAGAAATACCATAAGGTAAAGCCAGTAAAATAAATACCCCTACTGTTTTAATATAAGATAATGGTGATTCGGCAAAAAATGGATAAACAATTGCCACAAGAATTGACGCAATAATTACAACAATTCCTGTTCTTCTAAATATTTTTACAGCACCATGATATATATTTAAGATTGTATCGTGATCATTTTCTGCAAGAGGTTTATATAAGAGTTGCCTAAAAGCAAGTGAAAAAGCTAGCTCACAGATATTTAAAAATGTAATCACTTGAGCTATTGTCACTTGTAAACCATTTAATTCACTTCCATAGAAATTAATAAAAAGTTTAACTTTTATGACACCAATTACAGGCAATAATACAGCCGCAATCGTGCTAACTATAAAGTTGTAAAAAGAATAACGTGTACGCGTAATAAAACTCCTTTATCGAATTTTTGCGTGAAATGCCCACGCAGTAAACTTATTATAACATTTTAAGAAAATACGATTCTTCTTTGATAAGTTATTTATATATTTATTTCTTTTCCAATGAGGGAAATACTTCCTCATCACTTTCTTTGACTCTGTATAACATTCATTCCAATATGGTGAACGAATAAATCTAAACATACCATATAAGCGTAAATGCTCTATATGTAAGTATTCTAGTTCATCATGATATGCATCATATAAGTGATGCTTTTCAAATGTAGTACGAACTAAATCCATTACATTAAATATTTCTTTAATACGAACACTTGTAACACTAGACATAATCGAGTCATCTCTTTGTCTATAATGCATTAAGCATTCTTCTAAATAACCAATATGACTTGCTTTAGCAAATAATATTGTGGTAACAGGTATATCTTCATACCATGTTCCTACTGGATATAACAATTCATTTTCTTTAAATAAAGATGCTTTGTATATTTTATTCCATGCAAACATTGGAGATAATAGTGCTTTCTTTTGGATAGAATCTGTTTCCCAAGTAGATAATCCTTTCATCACATAACATTTTTCAGGATGAAAAGCATAATAGTATTCAATATCAGTAACGACGATTTCATTTCCTTCTTCTGCTTTTTGAATCATCTTTTCATATAAGGTTGGTTCTACAAAATCATCACTATCTAGAAATCCTATATATTCCCCTTTGGCAAACTTCATTCCATAGTTTCTCGCATCTGAGAGACCACCATTCTTTTTATGAATCAAATGGAAATTCATATTGTAGTTAGCATATTCTTGTGCAATTGATGGCGTATCATCTGTACAACCATCATCTACCATAATGACTTCCATATCTTGTAAAGTTTGACAAACAAGTGAATCTAAGCACTCACGAACATAAGCAGAAACATTATACATTGGTACAATGACAGATAACTTCATCTTCTCACCTATTTTTGTTCAAATTCTTTAACCATCTTTTTAACAAGACGACTATATGTAAAATCAAAGAATTTCTTATTCATTAAAGCTTCATCTTTACTTCTTTCAATAAAGGAACACTTTGTATATTTCTTATAAAGAGGCTTAATCTCTTTTTCATGATCACATAGTTTTTCAACAAATGTACCTAAATAATTTAAAGCAGTTTCATATTCTTCTTTTGTACAATTCATTCTTCTAGATTGATACAACATGAATTTATAGCTTTCAAACATACGATAATAGAATATATCTCTTACGTCTTTTAATTTATCCGCATGCGTTAGAATTGTCTTAAATACTAAGATTTGTCCATTCATCGCTTTATAAGATACATCTGTCATTGTATTTCCTGTACGATTAACTAAGTAATTCGCTAATGCTTTATCGGTATAAATGACTTTCTTACTATTTAATAAGCTAATATAGAATAATAAATTATCCGTATAACCTACATGTTCTGGGAACTTAATTCCTCTAGCTAAATCTGTACGATATAACTTTGCATGAGGACTAGGATCAATAAAGAATAAATCATCAAATTCTTTTGTAGAACTCTTATAAACTGTATCTGTTTTTAACGTAACAAATTCTTTGTTATAAGCTAAATCATAATCACGATCTTTACTATCTTCATAAACAAATGTTTTCGCACCAATAGTAATATCTGCACCTGATATTTTCGCAAGATTTAATAATGTTTCTACAGCATTTTCTTCTAATGTATCATCAGGATCACAAATTAAGAAATATGGTGTTTTCATCTCTTTTAGGGCTACTTGAAGAACAGAACCATATCCTCCATTTTGTTTCTTAATCCCTTTAATTTTATCTGGATATTTTTCACAATATTCTTTAATGATCTCTTCACTATGATCTGGTGAACCATCATTAATGGCTAAAACAGTATAGTTAGAACTAGTTTGTTTTAGTAAAGAATCAAAACAAGCTCTTAAATACTTCTCCACTTTATATATTGGAACAACTATTGTAACTTCTGCCATGATAAACGCCCCTTTCTCTTATATCTTAAATATAGTTTTAATAATTTAGGATTCATATAAATCCAATCATATTTTTCTCTTTTTATTGCATATTTACATTTAGGATATTCTGGCCAATTTTGATAAATAAACCAAAAACATACCTGAATGAATTTATCTGTCATTTTTTCATCGTCTACATTTCTTGTCTTTTTTAAACATTCGATGATATTAATACAACCAAGATATTTCAATTCTTCATAATATTTTTCATATATGCCTAGTCTCTTATAATCATCTATTGTAATTTTCACCATATCTAGTACATGATATACAGAAAAATTAAATTGATGCGTTATATTACCAGGTCTATCTTGTAAGTAGTCATATAAAGGTTCATTAATAAATGCGATTTTCTTACATCTAGCAAGTAAACGATATGTCGTACCTAAATCTTCATAATAATATCCCCAAGGATATTTAATATCATTCTCTTTAAATAGAGATAATTTATACATTTTATTCCAAGCACAATTCTTAATCTTAGTAATTAATGTAGGTGTATCTTCAATAGAATAAATCTTGTTTTCATCAAAAGGATTTGCAATAACTTCCTTTTTCCCTGTCTCTAGATAGTATTGATAAATATCAAACATAACCATATCACTATCTGTTTCTTCTAGTTTCTTTACACATTTTTCTAGTAATGATTCTTCAATAAAATCATCACCATCCACAAAGTAAATGTATTTACCTTGTGCTTTCTGCATTCCTACATTACGGGCATCTGATAAACCACCATTTGTCTTATTGATAATTTGAATACGACTATCTTTTGAAGCATATTCTTCAAGAATAGATAAACTAGAATCTTTCGATCCATCATTTACTAAAAGTAATTCAAAGTCAGTAAAAGTCTGCTTCAAAATAGATTCAATACATTTTGAAACATATTTTTCTACGTTATATACTGCAACAACGACACTAACTTTAGGCATTTACTTTCCTTTCTTTTAACTTATTGAACACTTTCATTGTAATATCTTCTTTAGAAATGATTAAGACTAAAATATAAATGATTACTCCTGTTCCTACTTGAATTAGAGTTCCTAGTACATTTATTGGTAATACTTTTCCTTCAAAATAGACAATAGCTAACATGAGTAATGAACCAATTAAATATACATAATAGGACTTACTATTAAACTTAATCTCTACTTTCTTTCTAATTGAAATATATTGAATTATCGTGACAGAAGCTTCAGCGATTACACTACTAATTACCGCACCATAAGCACCAATCTTAGGAATAGAAATTAAATTCAAACAGAAATTAATGACTGCACCTGCTACAACACTAGCAGAATATCGTTTATACATTCCTGTAGGTACCATGTATTGAATACCTGTAACATTTGACATCGATATAGCGATAACAATTGGTGCTCCAGCACAAACTAAAGAAGCGATAATTGGTGCTGTAGGCAAATACCAACTCATTAGATTTGGTGCAACTGCAATCATACCAAAACACATTGGGAAAGCTAATAAACAAGCAATTTTCATTGTTGTATTCACTAAATTTTGTGCTTTTTCTTGTCCCTTTTCATCATTGTAGTAAACATTTGTGACTCTTGGTAACATAACACTACCAATAGAAGTAATAAAGTATAAGAACATCTTAACAAAGTTCATTGATGTCTTATAGAACTCTAAATGTTCCGCATTATATAAGTAACCTAACATTGTTTGATCTAGCATTGTATATACGCTTATCGCAATTGTAGGTACAAATAATTGGAATGTAGCCTTAAAGTGATGTTTATAAGCTTGAACAATAGATACTTTTTCAAATGTAATATATTGCTTAAGCTGTAAGAACATAATAATTTGTCCAAACATTTCACTACCGGCATTGATTAAAATATAAATCCATAAATCTTTAGGAGATTTACAGAGTAAGAAGATTAAACTAACACCAATAATTTTAACAACTGTATTACGAACACTCGCCTTCTTAAAATCTTCTAAGCCATAAAATAACCAAGTAATATCACACATACTCGCAATCATGGTTATTCCTGTTAGTAAGTAAACATACATATTTTCTTTTACGGTACAGAAGCAGAAAATATAATAGGCAACCATCGCAATTAACATGTTCGTTACTTGCATATAAAAGATTTCAAAGAATGCTGTATTTAATTTACTTTTATCATCACGTACTTTCGCAATTTCTCTATTTCCATAAGTATTTACACCTAATGTACCAAATAAGATAAACCAACTCATGATATTACTTGCAAAAGAAGAAATACCTAAAACTGATGGTGTAATATGTGCATAAGTATATGGCACAAGTACCATAGGTAAAATAATACGTACTAATTGATATAAGATGTTATATATATAATTTTTAATAATTTTACTATCCATTAATATACTCCAATCTATTTTCGAAACATGCTAATTATACTACAAAATTAGAAGGTCTAATTTTTGACCTTCTATAATTCACTTACTACTTC
>CAVIQY010000073.1:0-11168 GCA_963645035.1 bacterium
ATACGATGTACATCAATAGTAAATACAACACTAAAGAGAAAATTCTAATATATCTTAGAAAAAATGAAGGATCGTTTTCAAATACCACAATATATGCGCCTATTATGCATGAACTAGGTCATAAATTTTATTATGAAACAATAGGAAACTATGCTAAGAGCCATAACATAAGCTATAATGATGCCGAACAAGTAATCAAAGATAAAATAGCTGATTATGTTCATGGTCAAAATTTCTATGGCGATTTTCTAAAAAAAAACTTAAGTAAATATGCTCAAGATGGATACACACAAGGAAAATATGGCGAGATTGTTGCGGAGGCATATAGTGCAATGTATATAAACTTAGTTGCCAAAGAAATTATTGAATTAGTGGGAGGAATGTAATTATGATGTTACAACTTACAAAAAGAGAACTAGAACTACTAGACATGTTAGACGGTTTAAAAGATCCTAAAAAAATTGAGGAAATACGTAAGGAATTAATTGAAATAGACAAAGAAAAGACTAAAGATATGCCTTCTTTCTTTGCACATTAAAAACTTATTTTATAATCTTAACTTTAAGCATTACTGAATTGTGATTTGGTGATGCTTTTTATATTTCATAATAAATTTTTAAAGAATTTTTGAGGATTTCCCATATTTCTTGCGAATAAGAAATATAGGAGGAATTCTAATGAAATTCATAAAAGACAATTTCGATATAAATATCGACTACATGGCAAATACTTTTAGGCCAATGTATAGTCATATTACTGAATCTATTCATACTGGCAATGTTTCCGTAAAAATACGAAAAGTAATAAATAGTAAATTTGATTTGTATGCTGAAGAAGGAAACACAAGAAGAAGTAAAGCAGTTCGGTTAACTGAAAATTTACTAAATGAAATCAATAGCACGTTGCCTAATAACTTTGTAATGCCACGTACTGTAGTTCTTGATTTTAAGCTGTTTGGTGTAGACGCTATAGGTGCATATGATAGATTAACAAATACAATGTTTATCAATAGTAAATATAACACAAAGAGAAAAATATATACCTATCTAAATAAAGTTAATGGATCTTTTGCTAATACTACAGTATATGCACCTATAAAGCATGAGCTTGGCCATAAATTTTATTATGACACAATAGAAAACTACTCTAAGCTTAAAAATTTAAGCTATAATGATGCCGAACAAATAATCAATGATAAACTAGCTGATTATATAATTTATATGGCAATTTCCTTAAGAAGAATTTGAGTAAATATGCTCAAGACAGTTATAGACGCGGAAAATATGGTGAAATTGTCGCAGAAGCTTTCAGTGCAATGGATACAAATATTGTCGCCAAAGAAATTATCGATTTGATAGGAGGAATTTAATTATGATGTTACAACTCACAAAAAGAGAATTAGAACTATTAGATATGTTAGATGGTTTAAAAGATCCTAAAAAAATTGAAGAAATCGATAAAGAATTAATTGAAATATATAATGAAAAGACTAAAAACTGTCCTTTCGAAGACTAAGAGGATTTGATTATGATGCTACAACCTACAAAAAGAGAATTAGAACTATTAGAAATGTTACATGGTTTGAAAGACCCTAAAAAAATTGCAGAGATAGACAAAGAATTAATAGAAATAGATAAAGAAAAAACTAAGAATTGTCCATTCGCACATTAATAGTTTGTTAAACACATTATCTTTATATAAGAAATGTGTTTTTATTATATGCTCCATCTTAACTTTGTACTGATGCTATAATAAATGAAACATTTTAAGGAGTCCTAACATGAGTGAAATGAATGATACAAAACCTACAGAAATTATTGATCCTTGTACAATAAACATTTCTGATTTACCTAAAAATGAAAAGCCTTATAAAAAATTAAACGGGAAACCATATACATCTATCTTAGTTATATTTATTTTAGGTGTATTATTACTTATTTTTATTCCTTCTACTTGGATGCTAAGTGTATTTATGATTGCTTTATCCATACTATCTTTCTTTTCCACAAAGAATTATATTCAATTTGAATTTTATGATTCTTATTTTGTAATCTATCCTGTAAAAGAAGATGGTACTTGTTTAAAAATAAATTGGAGTGATGTTTTAGAATGGACTGTATCAGAAGTACAAGGAAGTTCTAATACTTTAACATTACGTTTAGATCATCCTACTAGAGTTAAATTAATTCCTATTTATTCTACAAGTAGTGTATACGGTGCAATGAATAAGAAAGTTGCTGAAAAAGAAGTAAATTATCAAAAGAGAGAAGCGTTTCGTCAAAAAACAGCGAAATGGAAATGGTTCTGGCAAAAAGATAAGAAATAAGAGATTTTATGGACGCAAACGAAAAAAGAATGATTATCATCAATAGCATTTTCAGCTTATGCAGTAATATGGCATCAGTCTTTTTAAATGTGTTTTTGTATACCTATACTGGATCTTTATGGTCTATGGCTTTATATACAATATTACGTATTGGTATGTTTCCTATCTTTTTTCCTATTGCAGGTAAAATCGCTTTAAAAAAGAAATACTCTTTTACTTTAATCTGTGGTTTAATCTTATTTTCTTTACAATTATTCTTTGTTTTAGCTTTAGAAAAATATCTTGGTCAACATCAAATCTTAATTTATATTTCTGCCCTATTATTTGGGGCTGCAGAAGGCTTTTACTATTTAAGTATTAACACTTTAAATCAACTTGTTACTACACCTAGTAATGTTGGTTTATATTTAGGCTATATCGGTATTGGTCAATACGCAATGAACTTAGTTGCTCCATTAATTGCAGCTTTTATCATTGATCATTCTCTTACAGATAAAGATGGTTATATTCTGATCTTTGAGATTGTTTTAGCTATCTATATTGTATTAGCTGTTATCGCATCTAAAATTACTACTAAAACTAGTCCATTGCCTTTTTCAATTAAGAAATGTTTTGATTTCAAACATACTCGTCCTTCTTGGAAAGTTAGTCTTACTACATCATTTCTTTATGGTATACATAACTCCATGTCATTAATTTTATCTGGATTAATGTTATATGATGCATTAGGTAGTAGTGGTTCAATGTACAGCAAACTACTTGCTTTATTTTCGATTCTTTCAATTATTTCTTTTGCGATATACAATGCAAAAGCGAAAAACGGAAATATCATCAAAAAATATATTCCTTCTGGATTATTTATGGCATCTGCCACAATTGTAATGGTATTTTTTGAAAATATATTTGGAGGTATCTATTATGGTATCGTCAATGCCGCATGTAACGCTCCTTATAATAATGGCTATAACATCTTATCGATGAACGCAATAAATGAATTTCAACATGAAGAAAATATTACCGGTAGAGTTATCGCAAGAGAAATTGTTTTATCTATTGGTAGAATTGTTGGAATGAGTTTAATTATTGTTTTGTCACTTATTTTCAAAGAAAACTATATGTTAATTGCAGTACCAATATTATCTATTTTTGCGATAATTTGCCCTATCTATACAAAAAAAGCTTACCAAAAACTAGGTAAGCCATACTCATTCATGTGATTCTATTATTCTAGGTCCACTTCCTACAGTACCATCAATAAAGGACACTTCTAATCCTACTTTTTCTTGATATCCATGTGACACAACATCATAGAATTCTGTAGCTTCATTTTGATGAACTAATGCTATTGCACATCCTCCAAATCCTGCTCCAGTCATTCTTGCACCTATTGTTCCTGTAACACTTCTTGCTAGAGATACAAGTGTATCTAATTCTATGCCTGTAACTTCATAATCATCTCTTAATGAATCATGTGACTCATTCATTAATTTTCCTAAAGTGAGTATATCTTTATTCACCAGTGCTTGTTTTGCTAAAAGTGTTCTTTCATTTTCATATATTGCATGTTTCGCTCTTTTCTGTATGATTTCATCAGCTATCAAATTCTTATATTGTTCAAAAGTATCTGGTTTTATTTCACATAACGAATGTACATCTAATTTTGTTCGAAATATTCTTAGAGCTTCTTCACATTCTTTTCTTCTTTCGTTATATTTTGATTCTTGTAGTTCTCTTGGTTTATTCGTATTCATGATAATAAGTTTATACTCACCAAAATCTATAGGAACTTTCTCATATTGTAGTGAATTTGTATCTAACAATAATGCCGTACGTTCTTCACTACAAGCGATAATGAATTGATCCATAATGCCACAATTTACACCAACAAATTCATTTTCTGCTTTTTGACTCATTAGTGCTAATTCAACATTATCAAATGAAAAATTGAACATATCTCTTAAAAAGAACCCTGTTAATACTTCTAAAGATGCAGAACTAGATAAACCAGATTGTAATGGTATATTTCCATAAATTACCGCATTAAATCCATGAGTAATCGAAAAACCATTTTTACTTAAGATATCAATTACGCCTAAAACATAATTTGACCATTTATTTTCTTTCTTATACGTTATATCACCTAGTTCTACTTCTATTATTCCTACTTCTTTTCTATTTAAAGAATACAAACAAATCTTTTGATCACTACGTTTTCCTACTAATGCATATGTACCAATCTCTAATGCACAAGGGAAAACATAACCACCATTATAATCCGTATGCTCTCCAATTAAATTCACTCTACCTGGTGCAAAATATAACTTCGCATCTATATCTTTTCCAAATAATTCTAAATACTTTTCTTGCATGAATTCAAAATGATGTTTCATCTCTATATTCCTCTATCTATATGGTACAATAGACTCATGGAAAAGAAATATAAATATCGTTCAATTATACTTGTTATCGTTACACTTCTTTGTGTATATCGCTACATTGATAGTCAAACCTTATTACTCGTAAATACTTCTAAGGAAGCTCCTAGTGGTTATTTATCAATAGCTGATTACGTATTTATCAATAGTGGTACAAATGAGCCAATAGAAAAAATCAATTCTTTCAGTTATGAAGGCGCATCTACTTCTTACGATTACAATAAAGATATTGAGACAACAAAAGGTATCACTGCTTCTTCCTCATGGGAAGAATTTGTTAATGCATATGGAGAATACAAAGCCTATTACATCTCTTATAATAAGCCATATTCTGACGCAAATTATGATAACGATGATTATGGAAATGTCAATTGGATGACAGTTTCGGATTTTAACGAAAAATATATTAAAACAGGAAAAGTAGATATAGAAAACTATGATATTACAGTCTGCTTTCACGCAACTGTAAAATATAGTAAAGTCTACTATACTCCAGCTGAACAAGATAAAATTGAAACCTATGGATTTAAGCTATATAAAGCACATGAATTCAATTTAACATTCGATTATGAATGTCCTAACAGTTCTTATAATGATACAGGTGTAGGTCTATTTAATTACATTTCTTCTTATTGTTACACATATTAAAAGAATGCGACTAAGCATTCTTTTTTAGAATAGATTTAATAATTCTTTTATTTCATGAATTGTTTGTACATCATCATGTAATTCATTATTTCTAGATACATATATTGGTAACATTCCTGCATTTCTTGAGCCTAATACATCAATATTATAGTTATCTCCTATATAGGCACATTCTTCACATTTTAGTCCTAATGCTTTACATGTATATTCAAATATTCTTTTATCCGGTTTCCTTACACTAAATTCTCCTGATACTAAAGAATAGTCAATTAAATCATCAATTTGTATTGTATGAATCTTTCGCCGTTGTGAGCTAGCATTACCATTTGTTAATAAAGCTAATTTATATTTCTTTTTTAACTTTGTTAATGTATCTCTAACATCATCAAACAAAAATGCTACAGTACCAGATTCATTAGACCATTTTTGATCTAGTTCTTCTGCTGTAATGACAGTAACATGATATTTTTCTACCCATTTCTTAAAGACAACAATACGTTCTACGGTACCATTATTATCCCATTCCATGACATCTTGAACCATTTGAGAAACTAACGCTTCATCTTGAAATAATGCATGAAATTCACGGTTCAACATTTCTCTAAAGGCTCTTTGTCTATCAATTAAGGTATTATCTAAATCAAATATTAACGCTTTAATCATGATCTTTTTCTAGAAATAATAATTGATACATATTTAAAATCGATATAAGCGCACGCCACTGCTACCGCAACAGAGCCAAAGAATACAGCTTGTGTTGTCTCAAAGCATACAACTGAAACAACTAATAGAATCGCTAAAGCAGTAAACATCACAATCTTTAAATAAATAATGGAATCTGGTGAACTATATACTGTAGGTTGATGTGCTTTATTTGGTTTAAAGTTAGAAAGTCTTGTACAGGAGTTTAAGAACTTTCTAAAACGATATTCTAATAACGCAAATACAACAACCATAGCGATTATCGTTACCCACCAAGAGAAATCAAATAATGCATAGCTGAATACACCTACTAATGCTGTATAAAGAGGTGCATTACTTTGTGTTTTAAATGTCTTTTCTTTTGCTGGTGTAATCACATAACCATTTTTTGTAATCGGATCTAAATATATTTTCTGACCTTTTTTATCAGTATAGATATTCATTCCTTCTAATTCTGTTTGTTTTAAATTCATTTTTTTCATATGTAAATCATCCTTTACTATTATTATAAAGAATCCTTAAAAGCATGATGTATCGTATTTATGACGATATTTATACTTTTTGATATCATTAGTTTTTTAATGCATTAATTGGTGAAGGAATTCTACCACCACGATGAATCATTACTTCTGCATTTGTTTGTTTTACAGGCATAACTGGTCCTTCTCCCATTAGACCACCAAACACAAGTTTATCTCCTGCCTTTTTACCAATAGCTGGAATTAAACGACACGCTGTAGTTTTAGTATTAATCATACCAATTGCGGCTTCATCTGCGATAATTGCAGAAATTGTAGCTGGGGATGTATCACCTGGCACAATAATCATATCTAAACCAACAGAACATACAGCTGTCATCGCTTCTAATTTTTCTATTGTTAAGATACCTTTTTCTGCAGCTTCTATCATTCCTGCATCTTCTGAAACTGGGATAAAGGCACCACTTAAGCCACCAATCGAAGAAGATGCCATGACTCCACCCTTTTTAACCGCATCATTTAACATTGCTAAAGCTGCAGTTGTTCCTGGGCCACCACAAGTTTCAATGCCTACTTCTTCTAAAATTCTTGCGACAGAATCACCAACTGCTGGAGTAGGTGCTAAAGATAAATCCACAATACCAAATGGTACATTTAATCTTTTCGCTGCTTCTGCACCAACAAGTTGTCCCATGCGTGTTACTTTAAATGCTGTTTTTTTAATGATTTCCGCAATTTCATTCATTGACGCTTCTTTTCCTGCTTTTCTCACTGCTTCTCTAACTACACCAGGACCTGATACACCAGTATTAATCACTACATCAGGTTCAGAAACACCATGGAACCCACCAGCCATAAATGGATTATCTTCTACTGCATTACAGAACACAACTAATTTACTTGCTCCATAACATTCATTGTCTTTTGTTCTTTTGGCTGTTTCTACAACTACTTCTCCCATGAGTTTAACCGCATCCATATTAATACCAGCTTTTGTAGAACCAATATTTACAGAAGAACAAACAATATCCGTAGTCGCTAAAGCTTCCGGAATAGATTCAATTAATGCTTTATCACCAGGAGTCATACCTTTTTGACATAATGCTGAGTAACCGCCAATAAAAGAAGCGTTTACTGCTTTAGCAGCTTTATCTAAAGTTTTAGCGTATAATACAGGATCACCACCTGAAACACTAACTAACATAGAAATTGGAGTAACTGTAATTCTTTGGTTAATGATTGGAATTCCATATTCACTTTGAATATCTTTCGCAACTTTAACTAAATCTTTCGCTTTCGTTGTAATTTTGTTATATACCTTCTCACATGATTTATTGATATCACTATCAGCACAATCTAAAAGGTTAATTCCCATCGTAATTGTACGAATATCTAGATTTTCTTCTTCAATCATGTGGATTGTCTCTAAAATATTATCTGATGTTGTTGTCCACATATTCACCTCTAAATAGAATGCATCGCATTGAAGATTCCTTCATGCATAACATGAATTTTTAGTCCTTCCTTTTCTCCTAAATTTTGTATCTCGTTAGAGAATTCTTGTAATTCTAATCCTTCAGGAACTTCTACAATCATAATCATTGTAAATAAATCTTGTAATACTTTTTGTGTTACATCTACTACATTCACTTTATTTTCAGCACATTTTGTCGCAACAAAGGCTAAAATACCAGGTCTATCTTTACCAACTACTGTAATTACTACTCTCATAATTTCTCCTTATAAACGGCTTAATTATACCAATATTTGTGTTTCATTTACATTCCTATGTAATGATATCTTTTCATCATTGTTTTACATTTCTTTCATTTATTCTTTTTTAGTTGTGCTATATTTACCTAAATAGAAAGGATTCTTTTTTATGAATCAAGAAATAGTAGATTATATTGAAGCACATCGTACATACGCTCATGACTTACTTGTAGAACTAGCTCAAATTCCTTCGCCTAGTAATCACGAAGAAAAAAGAGCAGAATTTGTTAAAAATTGGTTCCATGAACACGGCGCATCACAAGCTTACATTGATGAAGCGTTAAACGTAATTTGTCCAATAGGTGTTACCGATTCTAACCCAGTAAATGTTTATATGGCACATTTAGATGTCGTCTTCCCTGACACAACCCCACTACCACTTGTTGAAACAGATGAAAAAATCTGTTGCCCAGGAGTAGGAGACGATACAGCAAATCTAGTTGCTTTACTACTTGTCGCAAAATATGTATTAGAAAATCATCTAATGCCAAAAGACGAGAAAGGATTTGTTTTTGTGGCAAATGCTGGTGAAGAAGGATTGGGAAATCTAAAAGGCAGTAAAAAAATTTGTGAAACGTATCAAGGTAGAATCGAAGAATTTGTATCTTTTGATGGCTATCTAAACAGTATTTGTAATGATGCTGTAGGAAGTGAACGATATAAAGTAGAAATAAAAACAGAAGGTGGTCATAGCTTTGGCTCTTTTGGTAATCGTAATGCCATTCAGTATTTATCCAGTATGATTAATACATTATATGAACTTAAACCTCCTGTATCTAAAGGGAAAACTACTTATAATGTTGGTACAATACAAGGTGGTACAAGTGTAAATACTATCGCCGAACAAGCAGAAATGCTCTATGAATATCGTAGTGATAGTAAAGATGATTTAGCATTTATGAGAAAGCACTTTAATAGTGTTATAGAATCTTATCGAAATAAAGGCATAGAAGTTAATGTTACTTTGCTTGGTGAAAGACCTTGTAGTAGTGCTGTAGATAAAGATAAATTAGATGCGTTAACAAGTCGTACAAAAGAAATAATCACAAAGTATTATGAAAAAGAACCAATGATTACAGCTAGTAGTACTGATTGTAATATTCCTTTATCTCTAGGAATTCCTGCAGTATGTCCTGGTATGGTAAGTGGCGCAAAAGCACATACGAGAGAAGAATATATTTTAAAAGATAGCTTATTAACTGGTTATAAGTGCGCCTTTGAATGCATTATGTATTACTTTATGGAGAAATAATATGGAAGAATATTTAAAAGTAGTCGATGAACACGCTACATCATTAGATACATTAGCTGATACGATTTGGGATCATCCTGAAACAGCATTTACTGAATTTACATCTAGTAAATTATTAGAAGAATATCTTGAAAAAGAAGGTTTTGAAGTAACGACAAATGTCGCAAATATCCCTACAGCTTTTATGGCTAAATACGGTTCTGGTAAACCTGTTATTGGATTTCTTGGTGAATTTGATGCCTTAAGTGGCTTAAGTCAAAAAGCAGGTATTGCGAAAGAAGAAGCTTTAGAAAAAAATGGAAATGGACACGGTTGTGGACATAACTTATTAGGTGTAGGAGCGATAGGTGCTGCTTTAGTACTAAAAGATTATCTAGAAAAAACAAAGAAACAAGGAACAGTGATTTACTTTGGTTGCCCTGGTGAAGAAGGCGGTAGTGGTAAAGCATTTATGGCTAGAAGTGGCATATTTAATGAACTCGATTGTGCATTAACATGGCATCCATCTGAAACAACAGAAGTAGCCCAAGGATCAAGTCTAGCTAATATTCAAGTACTCTATAAATTTACTGGTACTGCTTCTCACGCTGCAGCTAACCCTGAAAAAGGAAGAAGTGCTTTAGACGCATTAGAATTAATGAATGTAGGCACAAACTTCTTACGTGAACATATACCAACCGATGCTCGTGTACATTATTCCATTATTGATGGTGGTGGATATTCTCCTAATGTTGTACAACCTCACGCTTCTGTTTTATATCTCATTCGTTCACCAAAAAGTGAAGATGCTGAAGAATTATATCGAAGAGTGAATTTAATCGCAGAAGGCATGGCTATGGCTACCGAAACACATGTAACACATGAATTAATTAAAACATGTGCTGAAGTCATTCCAAATATTCCTTTAGAAAAAGCATTATATGATTCATTCTTAGAAGTAGAAGCTCCAAAGCTAACAACAGAAGAACTAGAATTCATGAAAGAAATTACTGCCACAAGTTCTTCGAAGAAGGGTGAATCTCTACTAAAGTATGAATCAAAACTATTATCACAAGAAGATAAAGCGAAAGTTCATGCTCGCGTACTTGATGATTTCTATGGTGAACCATTACCTTATGAAGAATTCACATTCACAAAAGGCAGTGCTGGATCAACCGATGTAGGAGATGTTAGTTGGAATACCCCTACCGCTCAAATTCATACAGCAACTTGGGCACCAAATAGCGGTGGACACTCTTGGCAAATCGTTAGTCAAGGTAAAGGTACTGTAGCACATAAATATATGCGTTACGCTTCTAAAGTATTAGGTTTAACTGCCATTCATTTATTAGAAGATCCTAGTATCTTAGACAAAGCGAAAAAAGCTTGGTTAGAAGAATTAAATGGTAGAACATATCGTAAAATACCAGATGATGTACAACCACGTTCTATCTCTTCTTTAGCTAAATAATTGATAATCTATATATTTTTTGTATAGCAAAGATAAATAATAATATTTTTCATATCGTTAAACTATGTTTATAATTTCTATGTTTATAAGGAGTTAGAATATG
>CAVIQY010000074.1:0-1905 GCA_963645035.1 bacterium
GAGAGGATAAGTAAATGTCAAAATTAGTTGTATTTTATTCAAGAGCTGATGAGAATTATTTTGAGGGTGCAATGCGTTATATTAAAGTTGGTAATACGGAAAAAGTTGCGTGTAAAATTGCTGAAAAAGTAAATGGTGATTTATTTAAACTAGAACAAGAAATTCCTTATGCAAAAGATTATAAAACTTGTATTGCTGAAGCAAAAAAAGATAAAGAATCTAATGCTAGACCAAAGCTAGTATCTTTACCAGAATCATTAGATGCATATGATGAGATCTATTTAGGTTATCCGAATTATTGGGGAACAATGCCTATGGCGGTATATACATTTTTAGATTCGTTTGATTTTATTGGTAAAAAGATTTATCCATTTTGTACGCATGAAGGTAGTGGGTTATCTAATACGGAAAGAGATATTCAAAATTATATTCCAGACGCAATAGTAGAAAAAGGTATCGCGATTTGTGGTAGCGAAGTAGATGATTCAGATAGCTTAATAGATAAGTGGTTAAGTAAATAGGTGAAAATATGGAAATAAAAGAAGTAAGAGTAGATACAAGAAATAGAACAAAAGAAGAAAGTCTAGAAGCGATTAGACAAGAACAATTACTGTTTGAAATTAATCATACTATGCCTATGACAGAAGGCTATGCAAATAAACTAAAAGAATTATTTCAAGAGAATTTAGGTGAAGGAAGTATTATACGCTCGCCAATACATGGGGCTTGTGTTTCATCCACTAAGATAGGAAAAGATGTATTCATTAATTCTAATATTCTTCTAATGGCTAGAGGAGGAATAACAATAGAAGATCATGTTCGCATTGCGGCTAACGTACAACTGATTTCAAATAATCATGATCCTTATGATTTAGCTATTTTAACTTGTAAACCAGTCGTGATTAAAGAATCAGCTTGGATAGGAGCAGGGGCGACAATCTTACCAGGAGTATGTGTTGGAAAACATGCAATAGTTGGTGCTTGTGCTGTTGTTACAAAAGATGTACCAGATTATGCAGTAGTTGTAGGTAATCCAGCAAGAGTAATTAAAATGCTAGATCAAAATAAATTTAGTGATTAGAAATAGGACACATTCTGAGATGCAGAATGTGTTTTTCTTTTTGTAAGCTAGTGTATACTTTTTGATAGGAGAAAAGATATGACGCATAAAGACTATGAACAAAAGATATATGCTAGTTGGCTTGGCAAATTAATTGGTATTCGATTAGGAGCACCAATAGAAAATTGGTTAGGAAAAGATGTAAGAAAGATGTATCATCCAATTCATTCTTATCTTGTGGATTACAATCAATTTGCGGCAGATGATGATGCGAATGGGCCACTATTTTTTTCATCGGTTATGGAAAACTACAATCTAGATAATATTGATGAAGAAGTAATGGGAAATCATTTATTAAATGTAGTTGGGGATCATACAGGTTTCTTTTGGTGGGGTGGTAATGGTATTTCTACAGAAGAAACAGCTTATACAAACTTAAGAAAAGGATTACCTGCACCAATAACAGGTTCAATCGAAATGAATGGACAAGCGATTGCAGAACAAATCGGTGGTCAAATCTTTAGTGATTGTTGGGGATATATCACATTAGGAAATGTCAAAGATGCGGTTAAACTAGCAGAAAGAATGGCTATGGTAACACATGATGGTGATGGTCTAGAAGGTGCGAAATTTGTTAGTGCATGTATTAGTTTAGCTTGGAATGAAAAAGATATTAAAACAATTATTGATCAAGCAAAAGGATACTTAATTAAATCTAGTTCTTATTATGCATTAATTAATGAAATAGAAGAATTTTATGAAAAGTATCCTAATGATAGTAGTAAGTGTTTAGCTTATATTGAAGATAAACATAGTTATGAACATTATGAAGGTGTATGTCATAT
>CAVIQY010000074.1:2242-11153 GCA_963645035.1 bacterium
TATGCAACAGCTGGTTTTGAAGTAACAAGTAATCGATATGCTTCAGCTAGTTTAAGAATTAAAAATAAACTACAAATCAATTTAGATAATGTATTAAAAGGAAAGAAAGTTGTTGTATCAAAGAAATCTTATTTTACTAGTGAAGAAGTATATGATTGTCGCTATGAACCTCAATATACACCTGTAATAGAAGTAGGGGATAAGATTCACTTTAAGATGATTAATCCTGAAGATTTACTTGTACGCGTAGAACTACTTTATTCAAATGATGATGGTGAAATAATTAGAACACCTGTTGAATTAAATAAGGAACAAACAATAGAAATTAAGAAAATGAGTGATTCTCAAATCATTACGCATGTTTCATTTGAGATAAAAGCATTAGAACATATTCAACAAGGTATATTAAAACTACAATATTTTAAAATAGAGAAATGTCCTCATGTGGAATTTAACTTTTCTGAAGCGAAAGTAGAAGATTGGGGATTAAGTTTTGATGAGAAACATATTCAAAGAATTAGAGGTTTAGATATTTATCAAGGTGATGCAGAAATCACAAGTGAAGGATTATTGTTAAAAGGTAATTCTGCATTTAACTTATCTAGTGTTCAAGCAACATTTAATCAAGTTGAAATCGAAGTAGACGTAAATAATATGACGAAGTTTACGTTAGCTTATTCGTATAACGGAACATATAAATATAGAGGATTTAGGTTTGATTATATTGAGGGAGAACTGATGTTTATTCATCGTGATGCATTAAAAGATGGATATATGCAAAGATTAGAATATCTATTGGAAACAGAAGATAAGATTAGATTGATTCTTGAGTTAGATAAAAAACATTTAACAGAAGAAACAAGAGATTATGCAAATATTTATCCATTATATTCAGATATAATAGCTGAAATGGGTTCATTAGCGATTATCAATGAATCTAGTGAAGACTTAAAAATAAGTTATATCAAAGCGGAGTAGAATATGCGAAATATATTAATTGATTGTGATCCAGGCCATGATGATGTGATGGCAATATTATCCTTATTAAATGATGATGAAATGAATGTGATAGGGATAACGACAGTATGTGGGAATAACTATTGTGAAGTAGTAACAGAAAATATCTTAAATGTTTTGTCTTATATCGGTAGAACAGATATTCCTGTAGCTTTGGGACAGACTAGACCTTTACTTTATCATCCAGAACCACAAGCAGCACATGGCTATAATGGTCTAGAAGGATTTGAATTTCCTAAAGGAAATATGGAAGTGACAAGTGATAACGCAATTACTTTTATGAGAGATTCAATCATGAATGAAGAAAGAAAAGTAACGATATTAGCACTTGCACCACTAACAAATATTGCTTTATTACTAAGAACATTCCCTGAAGTAAAAGAACATATCGATGAGATTGTACTAATGGGTGGTTCTATCTATAGAGGAAATATATTAGCTAGAAGTGAATTTAATATTTACGCTGATCCTCATGCGGCCCAAATGGTTATGGAAAGTGGACTAAAGATTATGATTCTTCCATTAGAAGGATGCGACTATTGTACGATTACTGAAAAAGAAATTGATTATTGGAAAAAGAAAGATGGTCAAGTTTCTAGAATGGTTGCGGGGATTATGGACTTCTTTGCGATATATGGTAGAGAACACAACATGCAAGCTTATACCGTATTTGATTTAGGTGTAGCGATGTATGTAGAACATCCTGAAATGTTTGAAGGATATAAATGCTCATGTAATGTTGTATTAGATGGTGAATATACAAGAGGAATGACCGTAATTGATCCAAAAGAAGATAGTCATATTCAAGTATTAACGAAGTGTGATACAGAATTATTTAGAAAATATATTGTAGAAGCGATAGATAACTTAGATCAAAGATACGAAATGTATTGTGAGAAATAAATAGTTCTTGGTTATTGTTTCACAAAGATTTTAGTTTCGTGCTATATTTACATATGGATAAAGGAGATAAAAAATGAGTAAACCAGTAGTATTAGTAGTAATGGATGGTGTCGGTTGGACTGACAAAGATAACGGTAATGCAGTTATGCATGCCTATAAACCTCAAATTGATGAATTAATGACAAAATGGCCACACACAACAATTAAAGCAAGTGGTGTAGCAGTAGGACTTCCTAGTGATGATGATATGGGAAACTCTGAAGTAGGACATAATGCTTTAGGATGTGGACAAATTTATTCTCAAGGAGCAAAGCTTGTTAATGAATCAATCGAAAGTGGTGATATTTATAAAGCTAGTGCTTGGGTAGGTGCTGTTGATTACTTAAAGAAAAACAACGGTAAATTACATTTTGTAGGACTATTATCTGATGGTAATGTACATTCCAATATTTCTCACTTAATCGCAATGATTAAAGAAGCAAAGAAAGAAGGAATTAAAGAAGTTAGAGTTCATGCATTATTAGATGGACGTGATGTACCAGAAACAAGTGCTCTACAATATGTTGATGAATTAGAAGATGTATTTAAAGAATTAAATGATGATACATTCCATGGTTGTATCGCTTCAGGTGGTGGTCGTATGGTTATCACTATGGACCGTTATGAAGCAGATTGGGCTATGGTTGAAAAAGGTTGGCATATCCATGTAATGGGTGATGGTAGAAAGTTCGCATCTGCTAGAGAAGCTATTGAAACTTATAGAGCAGAAGGAAACTATACAGACCAATACTTACCAGGATTTGTTATCGCTAATGGTGATGAACCAGTAGGAACAATCGATGATGGTGATTCTGTCATCCTATATAACTTCAGAGGTGATAGAGCTGTAGAATTCTCTAAGTGCTTTGATTATATGGATACATTTGATAAGTTTGATATGGTTAAGAAACCAAAGGTATATTATGCAGGTATGCTTCAATATGATGGAGACTTACATTTACCAAAGAACTTCTTAGTTGAACCACCACACATTGAACATACAATGTCTGAATTCTTAGTTCAAAAAGGTGTTCATTCTTATGCTGTAAGTGAAACACAAAAATTTGGTCATATGACATATTTCTGGAATGGTAACCGTTCCGAAAAATTCTCTGAAGAATTAGAAGTTTGGGAAGAAGTACCATCTGATGTTATTCCATTTGATCAAAAACCTTGGATGAAGGCTACAGAAGTTACAGAAAAGATGGTTGATGCAATCGCTTCTGGTAAATATGAGTTTATTAGATGTAACTATCCTAATGGAGATATGGTAGGTCATACAGGTAACTATGAAGCAACAATCATTGGTGTAGAATCTGTTGACTTAAACTTAAGAAGAATCATGGATGCTTGCTTAAAGTATGACTATACATTACTTGTTATGGCAGATCATGGTAACTCTGATGAAATGATTGATAAGAAGGGTAATCCTAAGACATCTCACTCTTTAGCTAAAGTTCCATTCGCTGTATTCAATGGTCCAGAAGGAACAGAATGCAAAGAAGGTGACTTTGGTTTAGCAAACGTAGCAGCTACAGTTGTTAAGATTTTAGGCTACGAAGCACCAAAAGAATGGTTAGAATCTATTATTAAATAAGAATATTAGGTAAAAACGAAGGCATGTGGAGAAATCTGCATGTCTTTTTTATGCATAAAATAGGGCTTCTATTTAATATATACGCAAAAAAATAAAAAAATCTTCAAAAAATTTGAAATATAACCGAAATATAACCGGTAGTATGTATAATGACAAGCGTTAAGGAAGGAGAGTAGTAGTGAAGAAACAGATTTTAGCCATATTCATCGTGCTAAGTTGTTTATTTACAAGTGTGACATTACAAGCTGAAGAAGCGAGTGATACAACTGAGACAACAACGATAGTAGATGAAGAAACTCCAGAAAAGGGAGTAAGAAAATCGCAAAATCCAACGATTCCTCTACTAACATTAACGATTGGAATCTTAGGAGTATATGGATATATTCTTACACAAAGAAAAAAAGATGTTGACTTACAAGTTACATATGCATGTCGCAATGATGATGGCAGTATGACAGTAAGTCTAGGATATAAAAATCCAAGAAATGAAAAAATACAGATAGAAAAGAATAAAGTAAATGTCACTCACGGCACAGCAATTATATTGAATAATGAGGACATTGAAGTGTTAGATCCAGGGAAACATGACAATGTAGTTACAGCAGTAATTACAGAAGACACAAACCTGAATTGGAATATTAACGATAAATCGATATCCGTTGATGGACAAAAGATATTGAAGAAAGGGAGATAGAAACATGAAGAATAAAAAGAAAAATATTTTAGAAAATAAAATTTCTAAGTTAACTAAAATTACATTATCTGGATTAATGACGTTAACATGTGTTCATTTCTCTTCTATTTCTGCCGAAGATGGAGAACCTATTGAAGCTTCTGAAGCAACAGTAGTTGAAACTACAGAAGAACAAGAGGAACTTGTACAACAAGAAGAAACTAGTGAAGAACAACCAGTTGTTGAAGAAGAAACAGTACTTGATGAAAATACAGTTGAAGTAACACCAGAAGATGTTGAAGAACCTACTCCTGAAGTTCCAGCTGAACAAGTAGATACAGTAGAGCCTACAGAAGCTCCTGTAGAAACAGTAACACCAGAAGTTACTACAACTCCTGAAGTAACTGAAGAGCCAATAGCTACAGAAACTACAGAAGTAACAGAAGAAGTTGCTACTGTTGAAGCAACAGCTACTCCTGAAACAACTGAAGTTCCTGAAGAAAAAGTTGAAGAAGTTAATTATGATGATGAAATCATGACTTTAGAAGCTAATGGTGAAGAAAAAGCGATAGAAGAAACAAAAGATTACAGTGATGCAATTCAATATAATCTTGAATATAGTGAAGATAAGATCACTGCTATATTAACAATCTCATTAGATACAGAAGATGATGTTTATTTAGACTTTGTAAATAACGATGAATTAGTTACAAACATGGATGCAGGTAACTATGCATTAAATGAAGAACTAGTTGATGAATCAGGTAAATCTTATGTATTTGATGTAAAAGCAAATGGTACATATACATTTGTTGCTGAAGCATTAGACGCAGATGAAAATGTTGTTGGATCTACAAAAGAACTAACAGTAGAAGTTAATGAACTTGTTGAAACTAGCCAAACTTCTAATGATGAAGGAATTGAAGCAATAAAAACTGAAACTGATTCTGTTAAAGTAGGTAGTGAAATTACTTTGACAGGAACTAATAAAAAATCTCCTTATCATGAATGGGTTATTTATAATCCATATAATGAATATGGAGAAATAACTCAAGAACAAGGTAATAAAGCAACATTTAAAGGATTAAAAGAAGGAAAAGTACACGTTTATCATTATTATGATAGAACTAGTTATGATGAATTTATTATTGATGTAACTGCAGATTCAATCGATGCTAAAATCACAGCAACAATTACAGATGCAGAAGTAGCATATTTTGCTTGGCACAATGAATCTGATACAAAAGGTATTAGCAAAGATTCTCTTACACCTGTAACAAGTGGAACTATTACGATTGAAGGTTATACAACTTCTAAAGATCCAGGATATGTAGTATTCTTTGCCAAAACAGACTCAGAACATCTAGTTACTGGTTTAAATGCTAGTGGTAGTGGTGACGTATATCCAATTGATACAACAGATTGGGGAAGTATTAGTGGATACCCAGGATTAGCTAATGTTGTTAAAGCAGCTAAAGAAGCAGGATATGAAGTGGCATTTGGATATAGTAGAAACGCTGGTGAATCTTTAACAAGTGATTTTACAATTGTTGGTCAACAACCAAAAGTAGAGGCATCAGCTACAACTGAAGCATTAGACGTTAAACCAAATGATAAAATTACATTTAATGTTAAAATCACTCCTGAAGTTTTAAATAGAACAACAATAACAGAAATGAGTGCTACAGCAACAATTAATAGCACAACTGTAGAAGTAACTAACCTAGAAAAGCAGGATGATGGAAGTTATACAGGTATTGTTAATTACACAGTAACAGAAGCTGATTGTGAAAAAGGTATTGTAGAATTTACAGTTAACACATCTACTGAATATAAAGCAGTTGTAAAACCAGTAGGACTGGGAAAAGACCTTGTTACATACTCAACAATTACAGGCTCAGCTACTACAAGTTGCTCAATTGCTAAAAAGAGTGGTGTAACTTATATATTCGAATCTGGAACAGATGGCAAGGATATTCCAACAGAAGTAAAAGCAATATTACCAACAGAATCAACAATTTATTATGCGGGTCAAACTGTAACAGCTAAAACACCAAGTTCAACTACAGTAGATGTAAATGAAGGAACTTGGACATTTAAAGGATGGGATAAAGCTTCAGATACAATGACTAAAGATGGCATAACATTTACTGGTACATGGACTTTTACAGAAAAGAAAGGTACTGCTGGTTATTATCTATCATTAGAAAGTGCTACTTGGACAACACCTACAGGAATTTCAGCTGTTAAAGAAGGTAACAAAACAAAATACTATTATGATAAGAAATTTGCTAAAGACGATACATTTACAGTTGTAAGTGAAGTTCCTACAGCAGATGGTTATCTATTTATTGGTTGGTTAGATAAAGAAAGAGATGGCAAACAAGTTGCCACAATTCGTAAAGTTGGAGATACAGTAACATATATTTATGATAACGATAAGAGTCATACTTATACATTAGATGCATTATGGGCTAGTATTTCCGTTACGAATTATACAGGCACATATGATGGTCAAGCTCATTCTATTAGCAATGAAATCACCATCAATGAAGGTACACAATTAGACGATAAATATAAAGAACAAGCAAAAGCATTAATTATTGAAGGAACATTACAGTATTCTACAAATAATGTTGATTGGTCTACTGAAAAACCAACATTTACTGATGCTGGTAACTATACAGTTTATGTTAAAGAAGACGTTACAGTTGGTGGACAAACAGTCACATTAGTTGGTCAAGGTACAGTAACAATTAATAAGAGAACAGTAACATTAACTTCTAAAACAAAATCTAAACCTTATGATGGAACAGCATTGACTGCTACAAATGTAACAGTAACTGGCGATGGATTTGTTGAAGGTGAAGTTTCTGATTTAACAGCAACTGGAACTGTAACAAACGTATATGATGGTGAAGTAACAAATACAATTACTTATACAGTAGGTGCTAATTTTAAAGTTGATAACTATAACATTAGTACAAATGAAGGAAAATTAAGCATTACTAAGAGAGTTGTTAAAGTACAATCAGCAACAGATTCAAAGGTTTATGATGGAACATATTTAACAAATTCTGAAGTTACATTCTTAGATGGTACAAGCTTTGTAGAAGGTGAACTACAAGAAGTTAAAGCATATGGAAAAGTTAAAGATGTTTCTGATGGAAAAGTTCCTAATAGAATTCAATATACTCCTGTAAGATATAGTGAAGGAAAAGATGTTTCTTACGATTCAAGAAACTATGATATCCAAGAAACATTAGGTACATTATCTATTACTCCTGTTCAAGATGTAGTAGTTACAATTAAAGGTAATCAAATTACAACTATATATAACGGTAAAGATCAAAAAGAAGAAGGATATACATTCGAAGCTAATTCAAACGTATATACAGCAAATGACTTTAAATATAACAAAGAAGGAAGTCCTGTAGCATCTGGTAAAGATGTTAAACTTGATCAAGATGGTAACGTTACATCTTATGCAATGGGATTAGAAAGTTCTGATTTTAAAAATACTTCTGCAAACTTTGAAAGCGTAACATTTAAAATTGAAGAAGATGGTTATATTAAAATTACTCCTGCGACATTAACAGTAAAAACTAATTCTGATGAAAAGATATATGATGGAAAACCTTTAAAAGCAGAAGGTGAAGTTACAGGTCTTGTTAATGGAGAAACTATTGGTTTTAAAACAACTGGTACAATCACAAATGTATTACGTAAATCTTCTGAAGAAGATAGAGACAGACCAGTTATAGGAGTAGATAATACATATTCTATTACTTGGGCTGCTGATGGAAATGAGTACACAGCAACAGAAAGTAACTATACGGTGACTGAAACTATTGGAACATTAACAATTAATCCAAAACAAGTTACAGTAACAGCACATAACAAGACTAAAGTATATGGAGATATTGATCCTGAATTTACTGCTACAATAGACGGTTTAATTGAAGGTGAGAGTATCGAAGGAATTACGTTAGCAAGAGATTATGGCGAAGACGTTGGTGAATATGCTATTAAGCCATCAAGACAAAGAATTAGAGGTAACTATGAAGTCTCTTATGTAGATGCAACATTAACAATTACAGCAGCTGATATTAGCGAATATGTAACATTAACTGGTACAGATGTTGTTAAAACATATGATGCAAATACATATAGTGCTGGTGTAGCTGTTGCAACAGATACTAATGATAATACAGTAAAAGTTGAATATTCTATAGATGGTGAAAGCTGGACAGAAGATCCTACAACTATTACGGCTAAAGATGTTGCTGATAGTAAGACAGTTCAAGTAAGAGCTTCTGGCACAAATTATGCTGGTTATGTAACAACAACAGAAGCATTAACAATTAACTATGCTCCAGTAACAGTAGTTGCAAATAATAGCAACAAGGAATATGGTACTGAAGATCCTACATTAACAGCAACAGTATCTGGACTATTTGGCGATGATACAGTCACTTATACAGTAACTAGAGCTGAAGGTGAAGATGTTGGAACATATGCAATTACAGCTGAAGGTGATGCAACACAAGGTAACTATACAGTTACTTATAAACCTGCAACATTTAAAATCACAAGAGCTGGTGAAATTGTATTAACTCCTGAATTGACTGGTGATAGTGCAAGAAAAGTATATGACGCAACTGCTTTAACAGGTGGAGCTA
>CAVIQY010000075.1:0-10758 GCA_963645035.1 bacterium
AAAAAAACTTTTTCTAACTATAATATGTTTATAGGGAAAAAGAGGGATTATGAGTAAAAAGAAAAGAAGAAAAAGAAGAAGACTATCTAAAGCGGGGAAAATATTAGTAGGTAGTTTCATCACAATATTAGTTGTTATATTAGGAATATCTATTTTTAAATTATTACCAAGTAAAAAAGATGAAGTAATAGAAGTTACCTCAACACCATCGATTGAACCGACTCAAGAAGTTGTAGTAGAAGAACCTAAGTCATTTACCTTTGTTGGTGTTGGAGACAACCTATATCACGGTGCTTTATATTATCGTCAAAGAATGGCAGGGAATGGGTATAACTTTGATACATATTATGATGGAACTAGATCTTATACAGAAAATGCTGATTTAGCTTATATCAATTTTGAAACACTTTGTAATGGTGATGAGAACTATGAACTAAGTAGTTATCCATTATTTAATGGCCCTAAAGAAGTTGTCGATGCCGTATATAATGCAGGATTTGATTGGTGGAGTATTAGCTCTAATCATTCTATGGATACAGGGGCTAGTGGTTTATTAGAACAATTAAATACAATACATACAAAATATCCAGAGATCATTACAACAGGATCACATACTTCACAAGAAGATAAAGATACACCTATTGTGAAAGAAATTAATGGCATAAGAGTTGGCTTTTTAGGTTATACATATGGATTAAATGGATTTTCTGTACCAGAAGATAAACCTTGGCTTATCGATTTAATTGATAAAGAACAAATCAAAAAAGATATGGAAGCCTTAAGTGCAGTAAGTGATATTCAAATGGTCGCCATGCATTGGGGGAATGAATATTCTACAAGTATCAGTGATGAACAAAAAGACTTAGTAGAATATATGAATGAACTAGGGGTAGAAGTCATTATTGGTACCCATCCTCATGTAATTGAACCGGCTGAAATCTATCATGGTTCTTCACAAGATACTCTTGTTTATTATTCTCTTGGTAATTATACAAGTGCTCAAGATGAAGCACCTCGTATGGTTGGAGGAATGGCTACTTTCACAGTAAATTATGATCCAAATACGAAAGTAACTTCTTTTACAGACACAAAGTTTATTCCTACAGTTACTTGGTTTGATGGTGGTTTTAATGATTGGAAAACTTATACCATCATGGACTATAACAATGATTTATACGCAACACATCGTCATGTGAATGATTTTGATTTATCTAAAGAATGGGTAATCAATTTCGTGAAATCTGTATGGGATGATTCTTCAGAAGTAGAACTTGTTTTAGAATAACTTGCGGTAATGACCATGAATGATTTGTTTATTCGAGAAGTGCTATTTGATTGGGATAAAGTAGATGAAGATAGCTACGTTAGAGAAATAGAAGCTTTAAAAGATGTAGAAAGACTAGAATTCAATAGACCTATCACTTTCTTTGTTGGTGAAAATGGCAGTGGAAAATCCACACTATTAGAAGCAATTGCGATAGCTCGTGGCTTTAATTCTGAAGGTGGTACGAAGAATTATCAATTTTCTACATATGACACACATTCTGAGCTTAACCAAGCGATAAGACTTTCTAGAGGATATAAAAAAGAAAAGTGGGGATATTTTCTTAGAGCAGAAAGCTTTTATAATGTCGCTACACAAGAAGAAAAATATGCTGGTGTAAACTTTTCGGCAAAATATCATAAACAATCTCATGGCGAAAGTTTTCTCGAAGTTGCGAACAATAATCTTCAACCAAATGGTTTATATCTTTTTGATGAACCTGAAGCCGCTTTATCGCCACAAAGACAATTAACATTATTAATGGATATTTATGAATGTGCTAAAGAAGGATCCCAATTTATCATCGTTTCACATTCTCCAATTTTATTGGGTATTCCAGGAGCAGATATTTATAGCTTTGATCAAGGGACGATCCATTTATGTAAATACGAAGAAACAGAAAGTTATCTCATCACGGAAATGTTTCTAAATAATCGTGAAGCTTTCTTACACAAACTATTAAAAGATGAATACAAATAAAAGCGTTATTACTACAGCAGTAATAACGCTTTAAGGTTTTATAGGATGATTTCTAATACTAGATCATTTGTTTCTTTGCTTTATGCATTGATTTAGAAGACATAATGATTAAACCAATTAATACACTAATGTAAGGGATAGTATTAATTAATTCAGAAGGTAAGTTACCTAGTAATAAGATATTAACGATAGCTTGAGCAATAGCGAATACACCAGTCATGAGGAATACAACACCTAAGTTATTTCCACCTACTGCTGCAGCCGCAATACCAATCCAACCACGGGATGCAGTCATATTATTAGAGTACATAGATAAGTAACCCATAGATAAGTAAGCACCACCCATAGCCGCAAATGCACCAGAGATAAGTGAAGCGATAATACGCATCTTATCTACTTTAATACCAACAGATTCAGCCGCATGAGCATCTAATCCACAAGCTTTCATTCTTAATCCAAATGGTGTCTTATATACCATGATATATAGAAGAATCATTAAGATGACACAAATATAAGTTAATACTAAGTGACCACTGAAGATTTCACCAAGAATAGGTATATTTTGTAATACAGGAATATCTACACGAGGTAATACTTTACTAGCTAAGTTACCAGAAGTTCCTTTTGTACCAGTCCAGATTAATAATAAGTAAATCGCAAAGTCAGCACTGAATAAGTTTAAGGCAATACCAACCATGATAGGACTAGCTTTCATTTTTAATGAGAAGAACGCTAGGACACCACCACATAACATACCTACTAAGATTGCGCCTAATAGACCAAGCCAAGCAGAACCAGTAATGGCACTAAAATATACACCAAATAAAGCACCAAATGTCATCATACCTTCAACTGCGATGTTGGAAATACCAGCTAAGTTTCCGATATAAGAAGACATAGAAGCGTATACAAGTGGAGTACCAACACGAATGATAATAAAGATAAAACTTGCACTAAGAATTTGTGACATTAACTCATTCATGGTTTTTTTCCTCCTTTAATAATTGTTTAGCACGCCATTTCTTTAGGAAGTATTGAGAAGAAATTAATAATGTTAGAACAACTTCTACAATAGAAATTAACTTAACATCAATAACAGCAGAACTATTAGATAATAATTGCGCACTAGCACGTAAGTAACTAATACCAAATGCGGCAATAACTACACCAATAGGATCGTTTTTACCAAGTGTTGCCATTAAGGCACCAGTAAATCCTAGACCTGGTAAAGTAGACCAAGTAAATGCTTTATACATACCTAATAATTCAACCGTAGCACCTACACCACCAATTGCACCAGCAATGAAGTGTACAACCATAAACATACCAAACGCACCCATACCAGAATATTTAGCAAAGTTAGGGTTGATACCTGTAATACGAATTGCATAACCAAGTTTTGTTTTATAAAGAAGAATATAAACAAATACAACGGTAACTAATACAATAATTAATCCTGTATGAACTTGTGTCTTAGGAATTAAGTTTGATAATCGAGCTGAATCTAAGAATGGTCCAGATTGTGTACCAGTAATACCAGACATCGCTAAGAATGTTTTAACAATGTAGAAACCAATACCAAATAAGATACTGTTTAACATTAAGGACACAACCATTTCATCCGCATTAAATTTTTGTTTTAAGATAGCAGGAATTAAACCAACTAAGCCACCTACTAAACCACCAACGAAAATACAAATGGCAGAATCGATAAATCCATTACCAGTTAATAAGTTTTCATTTATCGCAAAGAATGTTGCGATAACACCACTGAAGTAGAATATACCTTCTGTTGCTAAGTTAAATGCACCAGAACGGAAATATAATAATGTAGCTAAACCGGCAAATGTTAATGGAATAAACTTTACTAATACATATCCAAAGTAAGTAGATTTCTTAAATGGATAAGTTAGTAATGCAATAAAATCAGTTAATGGTTGATTACTAACAATACATAGAACGATAAATGTGACAACTAACGTAATTAATATAGAAACTAATATACGTAGGGCTTCAAATGGTTTATCATCTGTAAGTTTGAATTTTTTCTTACTCATTCACATGCCCTCCCAATTTCTTCTTCTGTTTGTTTCTTTGTGCCTAACATGTATAAGCCAAGTTCATTTTCTGTAATGCCATGTAAGTCTTTAAAATAAGCAACGATTTTTCCATCATACATAACTAGTAGTGAATCACTTACTGACATAACTTCATTTAAGTCGGCACTGATTAATAGGATAGCAGCACCATTATTTCTCATATCAATTAATTCTTGATGGATATAATCGGCAGAACCAATATCAATACCACGAGTTGGTTGTTCAGCAATCATACATGTAGGATTTGCTTTCCATTCACGGGCAACAACTACCTTTTGAACATTACCACCTGATAAAGAAGTAAGTGTATCTTTTTCAGAGTTCGCTTTTACCGCAAACTTTTGAATTAATTCTTTAGCAGTATTACGAATCACTTTTTCTTTTAAGAAGACTTTTCCTGAATATTCAGGTCTTTCATAATATGTAGAAATAATATTATCTTGAATACTTGCACTTCTAGCACAACCATCAATCATTCTATCTTCAGGAATATAAGATAAACCTGAATCACGTTTTGCATGAATAGAAATATTTTGGATTTCTTTTCCATTTAGTTTAACAGTACCTTTTTGGAAAGGAATTAAACCAGTGATAGATTTAATTAATTCTTCTTGTCCATTTCCTTGTACACCAGCAATACCTAAGATTTCACCACCATGTACATTGAAACTAACATGATTTACTTTATCGACACCATTTACTTTGTAATCAATGTCTTTCACTTCAAGAATTGTTTTCTTATCAGCTACATCTTTTCTATAGCTATCATAAGAATCATCTAGTTTTTTACCGATAATTAATTCTGTTAATTTATCGATTGTGATATCGTCATTATTTTCAAA
This sequence comes from bacterium, assembly GCA_963645035.1. Lineage (GTDB taxonomy): Bacteria > Bacillota_I > Bacilli_A > Erysipelotrichales > Erysipelotrichaceae > Bulleidia. The sequence continues at coordinate 4,965 of CAVIQY010000075.1, forward strand.
TGTACCTTTTGTTTCACCTTTACGAATAACAGTAATACGATCAGATATTTCTTTTACTTCATTTAATTTATGAGAAATAAAGATAATTGTATGACCTAACTCTTTGAAGTTACGTAATTGATTAAATAGTTGTACTGTTTCTTGAGGTGTAAGAACAGCTGTAGGTTCATCTAGAATAATGATTTCAGCATCACGATATAATGTCTTTAAAATTTCAACTTTTTGTTTTGCACTAACAGTTAAGTTACCAACTAAATCAGTTGGTTTGATTTCATCAAATTGATATTTTTTTGCAAGTGCAGCAATTTCTTCATTGGCCTTTTTATTGTCAATGAAGCCAGCAGAACTTTTAGGTTCTTTACCTAATACAATATTTTGCGCAACAGTAAATGAAGGAATAAGCATAAAGTGTTGATGCACCATTCCAATACCATTTGAGATTGCTTCCATAGAAGAAGAGAAGTTTGCTTCTTTTCCCTTATAGATTATTTTTCCGGTTGTCTGCTTTTCAATCGCAAAAATAATCTTCATTAATGTTGATTTACCAGCACCATTTTCACCAACAATAGAATGTATTTCACCTTTTTTAAAACTGATATTAATATCACGGTTAGCAACAGTTCCATTTGTATAGATCTTGGTGATGTTCTCTAATCTTAAAATATCATCCATATATAACCCCTTACTTAAGAAAAGAAGCTCCACCAAAAGTGATGGAGCTACTTGGTATTTCTAAATGCTATAAATTATAGACCAACTTTTTCAAGCCATCTGTCGTAGCAAGTATCATCTTGTAATTGATCTTCTACTTCAACTTCGCCATTCTTTAATTTTTCAATATATTCTTCAACTGTAGCTTGTTGTTCTTCTGTTAGGTTGTTCTTGTAGTTGTCGTTTTCTACGATACCAACAGCATCATCTTTAATTGTTAAAGTACGTTGTGTACCCCATTCAGCTGTACCTTCAAGAATTTGTGTAACTCCCCAAAGAACACCAGAATCACATCTCTTTAATGAAGAAGTTAGGATGTGAGCAGCAAGTTCAGGTTTACCAGAGTTAGAAGCGTATTGGTCAGAGTCAACACCGATTGCCCAGAAATCTTCTTCAGCAGCAGCGTCGAATAATCCGTTACCAGCACCACCAGCAGCGTGATAAATTACATCAGCACCTTGTTTGTGCATGTTAGAAGCGATTTCTTTACCTTTACCAGAGTCACTGAAGTCACCGATAAATCCAGAAACAACTTTGCAATCTGGGTTAACAGCATATACACCTTGCATATAACCAGCTAAGAATTCTTTAATACCATCTACTTCAGCACCACCGATGCATCCAACAACGTTAGTTTCTGTCTTAACACCAGCAACTAGACCAGCTAAGTAACCAGCTTCTTGACAAGCATATGTAACACTGATGATGTTGTCTTTAGAGTTTAATTCAACATCGCTATAATCGAAGTTAACGAATTTAACATCTGGATATTCTTCAGCAACTGCGCACATGTATGGTTCATACATGAAGTTACCAGAAATGATAATGTCATAACCTTCATCACAAGCTTGACGATAAGCAGGTTCCCAACCAGCAGAGTCAGTACCCATTTCGATACCTGTAACTTCTACTTTGTCACCATACTTTTCTCTGATCAAATCCATACCAGCACCAGCTGTATCGAAGTAAGATTGGTCACCGAAGTTTGTAACGATTAATGCGATTCTTGTTACATCTTCACTAGAAGCAGTAGAGCTAGCATCGCTACCACTATCAGCTGTTCCACCATTGTCGCTGCTAGATCCGCAAGCAACAAGGCTTAGAGCCATTAGGGAGCTTAATAGAATTGAAGCAAATTTTTTCATCCTTTTCTTTCCTCCTGAAATATATATAAACTAACAAGGAATTAGTTCATACCAAAGTTATTTCTGAATCAAATTCATCAAGTAATGAATGTGTTCAGCACTAAAGAAATATGGATCTGTATGTGTTAATCCATCATATATAGATAGTGTTACATGACTATCAGGGTATTTAAGTTTTGCTGTGTTGAAGAATTCAACAGATTGTAAATAAGGAACGAGTATATCTTTTGTACCATGTTCTAAGATAATGTTAGGCATATCTTCTTTAATCCAACATATAGGACTAGCTAAATTCATCATGCGTTCATCTTTGAATCCTTGTCCCATATAAATGCCAAATACAGAATCTTCTGTTGAATGAGCTGTTTCATATATACCTAGTGTCTCAGCTTGTGTATTCACTGTTCTAGGATTAGCGTTTCCATAAAAAGAAATAATATTTTTTACTCTTGTGTCTAATGCAAGATGGAAGGCACTATTTTCTACTAGTCCTGCTTCTAGAACTAAGTGAGCGCCAGCTGATTCACCCCATAAGGTAATGTTATCTGTATCAATCTTATATTCTTCACTATGACTTCTTAAGAATGAGATACATTTCTTAATATCAATAACAGATTGTGGGAAAGGTGCATCTAAAGCAAGAGTATAATCAGGTACCGCAACAATAAAACCCTCGTTAACCGGTTGAATCATTGGTTCGACAAATTTATCTGTTTTAAAACCAGATACCCAGCCGCCACCAAAGACAGATATAACAAGGGGATATTTTTCTTTTGAATCATTAGGATAGTATAAGTCGAGTTTCAGCCCATCAGAGTAGTCTATGTCCGCAATCCGATTTGGATAACGATCAATATTCATATGTCCTAGGTCGAAATTTAAGAAATTTTCGAGATAAGGTGTCATAACGATATCTGTACGTTTCATAAAGTCCTCCAGCAAGTGAGCATCTCTTTCATTTATGTAGTGATTATATACTTAAGAAATGATTTTGCAAATATAAATTTACATAGAAAATATAATAAAGTTTTCACAAATTTTACGTTGTTTAAAATTGTTGATTCATGGTATATAATAAGGAATTACAGAAACATGAATTCATATAAAATACTAAGAGAACAGTGTCGCAAATCTATGCGATTTTTTATTTTCACGAATACTTCCATTGGCCATCTAAACTTGTTTATAATATTTATATAAACAAGTTTGAAAGAACTTGGTGAGTGTTGTATGATGTAAGTGACGATAGAGGTGTGGATATGGAATATAATTTTGCAAAAGATATTCAATCAATAAGAGAAATACTAGGGCTATCACAAGAAGAACTTTCTAATGCTGTCGAACTAGATCAAGAGATTGTTTCAGCAATTGAAGCAAATAAAGGTGAACCTTCTATTAAATCGGTAGAAAAAATATATTCCTATGCTTTTTCAAAAGATATAAAGTTAAATAAATTAAAAGAAATGCTAGTTAAAGATGATTTGAATCACAATGAAAAACTATTGTTTCATGGATCTAAGAATGAAATGGATGGGAAAATAGATATTCATCATGGAAGAAGTAATAATGATTTTGGACAAGGATTTTACGCAGGAGAAAGCTATGAACAAGCTGTTTCCTATGTATCGAATTATAATGAATCTTCAGTTTATTTTTTGAAATTCAATGATTCAAATTTTAAATGTAAAAGATATGCAGTGGATCAAGAATGGATGATGACAATTGCTTGTTATAGAGGAACACTTGATGCATATGCAAATCATCCAATTATTCAAAAATTGATGAATGAGTCAAGAAACTGTGATTATATCGTTGCACCAATTGCGGATAATCGTATGTTTAAAATTATCAATTCTTTTATTAATGGAGAAATTACAGATGAGCAATGTAAACATTGTTTATCGGCCACAAATTTAGGAATGCAATATATTTTTACAAGTGAAGAAGCTATATCAAAAGTTGAAATAATAGAACGTTGTTACATTTCAGATAGAGAAAAAGAATATTATAGAAATATTAGAGGAGCGGAAATAAAGCTAGGTGATGATAAAGTTAAACTGGCAAGAAAAGAGTATAGAGGAAAAGGTTTATATATAGATGAAATATTGAGGTGATACAGTATGCTATGCAAAAAGAAAATTACAAGTGATGGTTTATTACTATGTGAAATACAAGCAGATACATTTGAGAAATCTGTAGATAAAATGGATTGTAGTTCGGAAATATTTATTAGAAGATTTATGCATAGTGAAATTGCTAAACAATTCGATAATGAATTTATTCTAAATACGACTTGGCAACCACATGATGTATTAGATTTCATCAATGAAGAATATGGAGAAACAAGCTATGGTTCTGTTAAATATACGCATAATGAGATGTATTGGATAGGATACATCTATCGATATTTTTGCTATACATATGATCTCTTTACCACACAAGCATATCGAATTGTTAAACCTAAAGAGTTAAGAGGAGTGTATTTACCATATCACACACTTGATCCTTCTCAAGCTATAGAAAGAATCTTAGAAGCGAAAGATTTATTCTCTCATAATGAAGAGGAAGAATTAATGCGACAATATAAGATATATAAAAGAATACGAAAAGGAGAATAAAAAATGGAACTGCTATTCAGTTCCATTTTTAGTAATATTAGATATTTCCTGTTAACCAAGCAAAGATAAAGAATAATGCAAATCCAAATAAATAGATTAAACCAATAATGGATAAACCTTTTAACCATGACTTAACTTGGTGTTCTTTGTTATTAACTAAAGTGTAATTTAATAAAGCAAAGAATGGTGTTGTAATAAATGAAGCAATCATCGCAAAACGTAACATTGTCGCAACATTACCAGAGAACATATATACAATGACTAAACTAATAATAGATGTTAAGGAAATCCATACAGCTAATGATTTCTTGTTTGTTTCCTTCTTATTTAGTAATAGACGTAATGTTTCATCATTTGCACGAGAATAACCATCCACAACAGTAATAACTGTTCCAAAGATACATAAGAAAGCAATAAATGTAATTAAGAGTCTTGACCAATCACCTAATACAGATGCGTACATATTCACAAATTGAGCGATATAAGCGGCAGAAGCACTAAGAACTTCTTCACCAGAACCATATTGAATTAAGGCACCTAAAGCGACAAAGATTAATGCAAGAATAGCAGTACTGATATAACCAACATTGAAGTCAAACATCGCATCTTCCATAGATAGATTGTTGACTTGTTTTTTCTTTTCGACTTGCCACATAGAATTGATTGCGGATATTTCAATAGGACATGGCATCCAACCCATTAATGAAACAATAAATGGTAATGCGGACATTTGCCAAGGTGAAGGTGCTACAAAATCTGGAGCATATTCACGATGTTTAAATAATGCAATGACTACTGCTACTACTGTCGCAATCGTAAGAGAAGTCATTACCCATTTTGCTAAAGTATCTAAGAAACGATATCCACCAATTAGTAACATTGCCCAAATAATGACAATAATAATCGTTGTAAGTTGCGATATGTTTAAACCAAATCCATTAGGTGAAACGTTATATAAAATTGCAGCACATAATATACCTACACCTGCTGTATTCACAATTGCAGAAAATACATTCAAGATAAAGAATACGGTTAACCAACCTTTACCTTTTTCACTATATCCTTCAATTAAACTCTTGTTATTTTCCATGGTATATTGAGAACCAAAACGGAAAAATGGATACTTAAATACATTGATTAAAACAATTAATAATGCAAGCTGCCATCCATAAATAGCACCAGCTTGAGCAGAAGAAACGATATGTGATCCTCCTACTGCTGCAGAAGCCATTAAGATACCTGGCCCTAACGCTCTAAACTTTGATTTCCAAGTTGACTGTGTTGTCTCATTCATAAACTATCTCCCTTTTGTTTATTTAA
>CAVIQY010000076.1:0-10086 GCA_963645035.1 bacterium
AATTAGAAATACTATATTGGCTAGAATGCTTAGATAGTTCGATAGTATCGATACCAAGAATCCTTTTAATTAAGCCTTTAATAATATTTGGATAGTATTCACAAACAATGGTGAACATATAGTCATCCGTAAATTTTAATTCATCATATTTTTTAACTGTATCAATCATAACTGGATACCTCCTAATATACTTATTAGTAAAAAATTCGAAAATCCTCAAAATTTCTTTGAAAAAAATTAAAAAACACAAAAAATCGAAAAAATTAAAAAAATGTATTGCAAAAAGTGTTCGATAGGGGTATATTATAGGAGTACGCCTTAATAGCTCAGTCGGCAGAGCGAGCGGCTGTTAACCGCTAGGTCACAGGTTCGAGCCCTGTTTAAGGCGCCATTTAAAAAAATTAACTTTGCTAGAGATGGCAAAGTTTTTTTATGCTTAAAAAGAAAAAGACTCGAATGAGTCTTTTAGATGGATAAGGAATATGTTTTCTTAATCAAGTAACATACTCCAATAAATACAAGTAGTTCTGTGATTGGCATAGCAATCCAAATGCCTACTTCTCCAATAATAGAAGGTAAGAATAAGATTAAGATACCACTAATAATCGCTCCTCTAGCTAAAGATATTCCAAAAGCTATTTTAGGTTTCATAATAGATTGAAAATAATAAGTAGAGAACACATTAAATGGTAATAAGATGAATGATAAAGAATATAAGCGAATAATATGAGGTGTAACGCTTAATACTTCTGGTGTTGCTTTCATGAGTAAGGATACAATTTGTGTTGGAAATAACATAGTAAAAAATAACCAAACAAATGAAAATCCAAATGCTGCTATTGTTGCATATTTTAATGTTTCATGAATTCGATCATATTGTTTCGCACCTAAATTAGATGAAATAATAGGTTGCCCAGCTTGTCCAACACTATAACCACAGCATTGTACACAAGTACTGATATTTACAATAATGCTATAAACAGCTAATGCATTAGAATCCATATATTTCATGATTTGATTGTTTAGTAATGCCGTAACAATTCCCATCGCTATATCAATAAAGAAAGATGAGAATCCTGTTGTAATGATGTTTTTTGCTTTAGAAATAGCGTGATTTATCTTTACTAGATGTAATGAGTTTTGACTACTAAAGAAGTGAGCACACATTGTAGCTAAAGAGATGACATTTCCAATTGCAGTGGCTAGTCCTGCACCAAACATTCCTAAATGTAGTCCAAACACAAAGAATATATCACCAAACACATTGAATATTCCACCAAATAAAACGGCTTTTGTTGCTAAGCCTGGATCTGAGTCATTCCTTAAAAATGCCGCAAAAATTTGCGTAAAAATATATGTAGGAATAACAAACTTAACAGGTAGTAAATATTCTTTACATAATGGTAACATTTCTTCATTTGCACCAAATGCATATAAGATTTGATTTTCAAATATAAAGAAAATTAAAATACACAAAATAGATAAGATTATTGCACCAATAACGGCTAATGTAAAATACTCATTTTCATCTTCTATTTTATTTTTACTTGATTTGATACTACTGAAATAAACACTACCACCAATACCAAGTAGTAATCCTAAACTAAAGATAATATTCCAAATAGGGGCGATAACAGCCATCGCACTAGAACCAATAGGACCTTCATATTTACCGATAACAATGGTATCGACAAAACCATAAATCGTACTAATTAATGACGAACCAAATGCCGCAAGTAAATATTTAAAATAAATTGTTTTAACGTTATCTTTTAATAAATTCATATAATCCTCCCAAATAAAAAACTCGGTATATGTTACCGAGCGCACTCGACATCTTCTCCGACTATTGTACGTTGCGACGTACAGCCTCCGATGATTAAAATAAATCGTTTAAATTCTCTTGTAATAAAGCGTAATACTTTTGTGTGATATGAACAAATTCTTTTCTTTCTTCTTTTGTTAAGGTAAGAAAAGCATCTTCTTGGGCTTCAATAACAGGCACAATATATTTTTCACAATAATTGATACCAGATTCAGTAAGATGAATAGCTTTCTTGTTCTTACTATTTTCTATAGGTGTCATATTCACTAATTTTTGTTCAACAAGTTTATTGATGGTATAACTGACGGTTTGTTTAGGATAAAACCAATCTTCTACGATATCATTTTGCGAACAAGGCTCTTTTGAACGATATAGATAAATTAAGATATATAAAGTAGCGTTTGTTATACCAAGTTGTTTTGCGGTTTGTTCATAGAGAAAATCTTCTCTTTTTGCAAAACAATCAATTTGCTTAAATTGCGTTAATGTTTCTTGATTCATCTGCTCCTCCAAACAATTTAGTAGTATAGTCCAATATTGGACACTTATCAAGTACAACCTTTCGCATTAAAATAGAGCTATGGCAAAAAGAAAAAGACGGAGACTAAAAAAGAAAAATGTATTTGGATTACTAGTCCTTCTTTTCTTTTTGATTGCGACTTGTTCTAATGCATATCATGACTTTTATGAGAATAGGAAACCAGTAAATACACCAAATGTTGAGGAAGAAGATTTGAGATATAGGAATACATATAATTTTGAAAACTTTAGTTTAGTAGATAATCGTCTTCAATATGATAGCGATGAATATACTTATGAAACAGGAATAGATGTTAGTGTTCATCAGAAAGAAATTGATTTTGAAAAAGTAAAGAATGATGGCATTTCTTTTGTTTATATTCGTGTTGGTTATAGAGGATATTCTACAGGGGAATTACATGAAGATGCTTATTTCCGTGCAAATATTCAAAATGCGACAAGTGCTGGTTTAAAAGTAGGGGTATATTTCTTTTCGCAAGCAATAAATGAAGAAGAAGCGAAAGAAGAGGCACAATTTGTATTAAATTGTGTAAAAGATTATAAACTCGCTTTACCAATTGCGTATGATATGGAATATGTTACAGGGGAAGATAGGATTAAAGATTTAAGTTATGAAGAATTAACCGCATGTGCAAAGTCCTTCTCAGATACGATTCGTAGTGCAGGATATGATTCGACAATCTATGAGAGTTCATCTTGGCTAATTAACTCCATCGATATGACAGCCTTACAGGATCATAACTATTTTTGGGTAGCTTCTTATCATACAGGTAAGATGCCATATAATTATGTATTTAATATTTGGCAATATACACCATATGGTAAAGTAGATGGAATCGATACAGATGTAGATTTAAATATCATGTTAAAAAAGAAGTAGTTAGACATCTACTTCTCCATATGTTTTTTCAATACATTCAATGATTACAGTTCCTTTAGATATATTCTGTAGTTCTTTTTCTAATGGTAATGACTCTAGGCAAGAAAAAGAAGAAGTAACTTGATCACTATATGAAGTATCTAATATATTTCCATTTTTTCTAAGATAAGATTCAATTTGACCAACTAAATCATAACTATAGGTAATATTATAAATTAATAATGGTACTTCATTTACTTTAGGGGCATTTTGTAAGGCAATCGAAGTAGAACTAGAGTAAGCACGAATTAAACCACCAGCACCTAATTTGATTCCACCAAAATAACGGACAATACAAGCACATACATCTGTAACTTCACTTTTTTTGAGACTTTCAAGTATTGGTACGCCAGCTGTTCCACTAGGTTCACCATTATCATTAGAACGTTGTATTTCATGATTTCTACCACAAATAAAAGCAGTACAAACGTGTGTTGCGTCACGATATTCATTTTTTATTTCTTCAATGTAATTTCTCGCTTCAAGTTCATTCTTGCATGTTTTTAGGCAAGCGATAAAGCGAGATTTTTTAATTACAAATTCTTCTCGATATTCTTCTTTAATTCGCATGTTAATATTATATAAGAAAAAATAAAAGAATAAGGTTGAAATATGGGAAAAATACATCAGTTAGATACACAAACAGCGAATATGATTGCGGCAGGAGAAGTGGTCGAAAGACCAATGGGTGTCGTAAAAGAATTAGTAGAAAATGCGATTGATGCTGGCAGCTCAAGAATTACCGTATCTGTTGAAGATGGTGGTATGAGCAAAATCACGGTAAGAGATAATGGCTGTGGCATGGATAGTGAAGATGCACTTAATGCATTTAAGCGTCATGCAACATCTAAAATCCATGGTCAAAATGATTTGTTTGATATTCATACATTAGGATTTAGAGGTGAAGCTCTACCTTCTATCGCTTCTGTTAGCCAAGTTACGTTAACGACAAGTGATGGAAATGATGCGACTAGAGTAAAGATAGAATATGGTGATTTAAAGAGTGCAAGTAATTATCCATGTGATGAAGGAACAGAAATATCAGTAGAAGGATTATTTTATCGCACTCCTGCTAGATTAAAACACTTAAAAAGTGGAAGTTATGAGAATTCTTTAATACAAGATGTAATTGTTAAGTTTGCCTTTTCTTATCCAAATATCGCCTTTACTTTTATCAGTAATGATCGTATTTCTTTCCATACTACGGGTAAAGGAAACTTACTTGAAGTAATTTATCAAGCTTGGGGAAGAGAAGCTGGTGAAGCGAGTATTCCCGTAGAATTTAGTGATTACGACTATGAAGTGAAAGGATATATTGTTAAACCTTCTATAACACGAGCATCTAGAAATTGTATGCATATCTTTTTAAATGGCAGAATGGTGCGTACATTTAGACTATATAAAGCTGTATTAGATGGTTATGAAGATTTTATTGTGAAGGGGAGAAATCCTTTGATTGTTTTAGATATTACAATGGATCCACAATTATTAGATGTAAATGTTCATCCTTCTAAATGGGAAGTAAGAATATCAAAAGAGAATCAATTAGAGTATTTATTAAGAGATAAAATTCGGGAAGCTTTAAAAAATACCATTCTTGCGCCAAAGGCAGAAATGCAAGCAGCACGTCAAAAGATAGCAGAACCGATGTTTTTTGATACAAATTCAGCACTTGTTACACCATTTGTAAATAAAGAAGAACCAAAAGAGTCATTTGTTTCAAATAAAACGATGACAAATGCTGTAGAGATAAAAGAAACACCAGTTGTATCGCAAGTAGTCGAACAAGTTATTCATACAGAAGTAGAACAACCACAAGAAATAGAAGAGAAGGAAACGGTTCAAGAAAAAGAGATTGTACAAGAAAAACTACCTGAAATGACCGTAATTGGGCAACTACATGAAAAGTTTATTTTATGTGCTACAGAAAAAGGGCTTGCGATTTTAGATCAACATGCGTGTCAAGAAAGAGTACATTATGAAGAAATCTTAGCGAAGTTAGAAGAGGCGAAACCAATCATGATGGATTTACTTGTGCCTATATCAATACTTGCAGGAAATGATTTGGTACAGAGAGTTGATGAAATTAATGAATCGATTAGAGATATGCATTTTGTATTTGAACCTTTTGGTAGAGATACATTAATTGTAAGAAGTGTACCAATGTGGATGAAAGAAATAGAAGAAGAACGATTCTTACAAGATGTGATTGATAATTTCAAAAATGATCGTGAATCAAAATATGCGCGTATGGAAAAGAAGAGAATCGCTACAATGGCATGTCATAGCTCAATTCGCTTTAATAGAACATTAACGATGGATGAAATGAAGGAAGTTGTTAAGCAACTATATCAATGCCAAAATCCATATCATTGTCCTCATGGTAGACCAACTTTTATTATCTTAGACGAAAAAGAATTGACGAAGGAGTTCTTACGATGAAAAAAGTACTTGTTGTGGCAGGACCTACTGCTAGTGGAAAAACTTCTTTTTCGATAGAACTAGCTAAAAGACTAGAAACAGAAATTATTAGTGGTGATTCAATACAAGTATATAAAGGATTTGATATTGGCTCAGGCAAAGTAACACAAGAAGAAATGCAAGGGGTTAAACATCATTTGATTGATATTCTAGAACCACATATGCAGTATTCTGTAGCAGATTTTCAAAGAGAAGCTAGAGCACTAATTGATTCTAGTGATAAACCTATGATTATCGCAGGAGGAACGGGATTATATTTAAAAGCTTGTTTATATGATTATGTTTTTGAACAAGAAGAAACCAGTCACGATACAAGTGAATTTGATGCATATAGTAATCATGAATTATATGAAAAGCTTCAAGCATTAGATCCTTTACAAGCAGAAAAAATCCATGAGAATAATCGTCAAAGAGTGATTAGAAGTTTAATGATTTGTAAAAATACAGGTAGAAAACAAAGTGAAATCATTGATGAACAAGAACATAAACCTATTTATGACTTTTATATTGCAGGATGTACGATGGATAGGGAAGAACTATATCAAAGAATCAATGCTCGTGTACATGAAATGATTTGTAATGGTTTAGAACAAGAAGTAACCGATTTACTAAAACATGGTGTGACTTTTGATAATCCACCAATGAAGGGAATCGGTTATCGTGAGTGGCAAGATTATATAGAAAAAAGCATATCTATTCAAGAAGTAGAGAACTTAATTGCTCGTAATTCTCGTAGATATGCTAAACGACAATATACATGGTTGAATCATCAAATGGAAGTACATTGGTTTGATCCTAGAAATAAGGAAGAAAGAGAAAACATGCTTAATGAGATGATTCAGTTTGTTTATCACTAAGAAACTTTAAATTGGCTATTATAAAGTATGCTATAGAAACCACCTTTTTGTAGTAGTTCTTCGTGATTACCTTGTTCGATAATGTGACCATCTTTCATGACTAAGATTAAATCCGCGTTACGAATTGTAGACAAACGATGCGCAACAACAAAACTTGTTCTATCTTTCATCATCGTATCAAATGTTTCTTGAATCATGAGCTCTGTTCTTGTGTCGATAGAAGAAGTCGCTTCATCTAAGATTAACATTGGTGGTAAACATAACATAACCCTGGTAATACATAATAATTGTTTTTGACCTTGTGAAATACTATCTTCATGTAAGATTGTATCTAGCCCATTAGGAAGTTGTTTAATAAACTCATAACTATGGGCTTTTTTTGCGGCCTCGATGATTTCTTCATCTGTAGCCTCAGGCTTACCAAAGGCGATATTATCTCTTACCGTACCAGATTTGATCCAAGTATCTTGTAATACCATGCCATAGCATTTTCTTAATGTGTGACGTGGTAAATCGACAATATTTGTACCATTAATAGATATAGAACCATCATTTACATCATAGAAACGCATTAGTAAGTTAATTAATGTTGTTTTACCACAACCTGTAGGACCAACAATTGCGATACGCATACCAGGACGAACATGAAGGTTGAAGTTCTCAATGAGTTTTCTAGAAGGATCATAAGAGAAAGAGACATCTTTAATATCTACTGTTTCTGGTAGTGCTTCTAGTGTTGCATTCCCGTCACTAGATTCTAATGGTTCTTCTAATAGTTCAAAGATACGTGATGCACAAGCTAATGCATTTTGCATTTCAGTAATCACAGAACTAATATCATTAAATGGTTTCATGTATTGATTTGCATAAGATAGTAATACGGATAAACCACCAACAGTTAAAGAACTGCCTAATATCATATAGGCACCAACTAAAGCAACACAAGCGTAAATTGTATTATTTACAAAACGAGTAGAAGGGTTAGTGATACTACTATAGAAAACAGCTTGTTGGCTATAATTTTGTAAATCTTTATTGATTTTGTTAAAACGATTAGAAGCTTTTGATTCATAACCAAAGGAACGTACGACTTTTTGATTTCCAATCATTTCTTCAATTAAAGCGGTTTGTTCACCACGCGTTTCACTTTGTTTCTTGAACATCGTGTAGGATCTAGATGCGATAAATTTTGCAATGAAGAAACTAATTGGAGTTAAGCAAATCACCATAATACTAATCGTTACATTCTTAGAAAACATAAAGATGATTGTCGCCACAATAGTCACAATACCAGAAAATAGTTGCGTAAAACCAAGTAATAAACCATCAGAAAGAATATCTGTATCCGCAATAATACGGCTAACAATATCACCTGTACTATGTTTATCTAAATAAGATAGAGGTAGTTTTTGGATATGTTCCATAGCTTGTGAGCGGATATCTTCTACAATGCGATAAGTCATACGATTATTTAATAAGTTCATGATCCATAAACTGATAGACGCAATCGCTACATAAATAATGATTTTTGTTAAATAAGAATTCATTACCGCAAAGTTAACATTACCGATAGCGATAATTTCATCAATCGCATCACCAAATAGGATAGGCACATATAATTGTAGGATAACTGAGATAATCGCAAGTAAGATACTTAATACTAATACAAAACGATACTTACCAATATAACGAAGTAATTTAAATAAAACATTTTTGTTTTTCATTATGCAAGTACCTCCTTCTTTGTAGGACGTTTTTCAGGGAATTGGGAATAATAAATTTCTTGATAAACAGGACAATTCTCCATAAGTTCTGTGCTATTACCAATACCTACGAGTTGACCATTATCTAATACAAGTATCTTATCTGCTTGTTCTATAGCAGAAATTCTTTGTGACACAATAAATGTTGTGATGCCTGATAAAGAACGAATTGCTTTACGAAGTGCAGCATCTGTCGCAAAGTCTAGGGCGCTAGCACTATCATCTAGAATTAATATTTCAGGCTTTTTCACTAAGGCTCTAGCAATAGTTAAACGTTGTTTTTGACCACCAGATAAATTCTTACCATTTTGTTCTAGCTCAAAATCTAATTTATTTTCTTTACGATCAACAACTTCTTTTGCTTGAGCATATGTAATCGCCTGCCAAATGTCTTCATCAGTTGCGTTTTCATTTCCCCATTTCATATTATCTTTGATACTACCTTTAAATAAGACAGCTTTTTGAGGGACAATACCGATTTTATTTGTTAGAGATTCGTGTTCGTATTCTTTGATGTCATTTCCTTCTAAGATAATTTCACCACTAGTTGCGTCATAGTTTCTCGCAATTAAATTCACTAATGTTGTTTTACCACTACCAGTACCACCGATAATACCGATTGTTTGTCCTTTTGTAACATCAAAGGAGATATTTGATAAACTTGGGGCACCAGCATTCTTATAAGTAAAAGAAACATCGTCAAAGGATAATAGCTTGTCATTACTTGTGTCTAATTCTTTAGAACCATATTGCATACTTGTTTGTATATCTAAGATAGAAGCGACGCGGTCTGCACAAGCTAAAGATTTATTAATCGTAATTACAAGTGATGCAAGTTTAATGAGTTCGACAATAATCTGTAACATGTAGTTATATAAAGCTACAGTTTCACCTTGCCCCATAGAACCAATATTAACTTGTATAGCACATTCTTTAATTAAGAATACCGTAGCTAAATTAATCAAAATATAGGTTAATGGATTTAATAAGGCAGAGATAGAACCAACATGTTCATTTAATTTGGTTAGTGCTTCATTATTTTCGTTAAATTCTTTAATAGACTTTTCTTCTCTACAGAAAGCACGAATAACACGAATACCTGTTAAGTTTTCTCTTGTAATCCCTGTAACTTTATCTAAGGCATTTTGTACCTTACGGAATAAAGGAATACTCACAAGCATAATAGAAAATACAACGACAAATAAAATTGGAATTGTAATGACAAAAATAATTGCGGCTTTTACATTAATCGTAAATGCCATAACCATGGAACCAAATACAATAAATGGACTTCTTAGTAGTAAACGTAAGGCTAGATTTAAACCGTTTTGAACTTGATTAATATCATCTGTAAGACGGGTAATCATCGTGTCTGTTCCTAGAACATCTAATTCTGTATAGGATAAAGACTCAATATGATCAAATACAGCTTGTCTTAAATTTGTGGCGAAACCTATACTTGCTTTAGCTGCGAAGTATTGCGCCGTAATACTACAAACTAAGCCTACTAATGCCATGGCAATTAATATCCAGAAACATTGATACACATGACTTAGATTATTTGCGGCTATACCTGTATCAATCATACTTGCGATAACTACAGGAATAAGCAAATCAAATAGCACCTCTAATAGTTTGAATAGAGGTGCTAATATACTTTCTTTTGTATACTGCTTTAAATAAACAGATAACTTTTTCATA